>JAGVYJ010000027.1:6678-8481 GCA_018303315.1 Candidatus Woesearchaeota archaeon
GAGCGACGACACAGGAGCGAGATGCATAAAATATCTTTATGAGAACAAGCTGGGAAGGGCAACGTTTTTGCCATTGAACAAGATAAGGTCAACAGAAGACAGCGCAGACATCAAGTCAGTTGCCACGAGCAAGGGGGTTCACGGGCTTGCCATCGAACTTGTGAAATTCGAGCCCAGGTTCAGGAAGGTGTTCAACTACGTATTCGGGAACACGCTTGTTGTGGAGAACATCGACGTTGCAAGAAGGCTGGGCATAGGCAAATACAGGATGGTCACTCTTAATGGCGACCTGACTGAGCTCAGCGGCGCCATGCACGGCGGATTCAGGCACAGGAAGCCGGGAGAGGGCGGGGTCACGCGGGGAAAAAGCACTGCATCTCGACACAGGCGAGCTGGATGCCACAAGGAAGAAGAAAGAGGAGTTCTCCAAGGACCTTGAGGGCACGGACAGCAAGCTGGATGCGCTGCAGGAAAAAATAAGCCTGGTAAACAGGGAGCTTGCCTCGATAAAGGTGAGCAGGCAGGAGCTCCGCGGCAGGATAAGCGAGCTGAGAAACCCCACGCTTCTTGCTGAGCTGAACACCTTCGAGCAGAAAAGGCGCGAGTTACTGGATGAGATACTGACGATTAAGAACAGCATCAAGAACACGGAATTGCAGTCAAGCCAGGTGTTTGGCCAGGAGACAAAGCGCATCGGCGCAATACTCAAAGAAATAGGAAGGGACGAAAATAGCTTTGCAGAGGAGAAAAGCAAACTGAAGACAGAGACCGCCTCCAACAGGAAAGAACTTGCCGTGCTTGAAAAGAAGGCAGAAAAATTCTTTGCAGAAAACAAGAAGCTGTTCTCGGAAAAGGACAGGGCTGTTGAAATCCTGCAGAAGACAGAGGACAGTCTCATCAGGAAAGAGGAAGGCATAAGGGTTATTGAGGTCAAGCAGAACAACATCTCGCTCAAGCATGCCGAGCTGGCCGGGGAGCTTGCAGGGCTGAACACTGAGTTCGAGGAATACAGGGATGTCCAGCTGATAAAGAACAAATCTGAGGAAGAGCTGAAATCAGAAGTGGCCAGCATGCAGCGCTCCCTCAGCGGGATGGGCAATGTCAACCTGAAAGCCCTGGAAATCTATGATGCGGTTGAAAAGCAATACAACGAGCTGCTTGGAAAGAAGGAGCTGCTCGGGAAAGAGCACAAGAAAGTCTTGGACATGATTGCTGAGGTTGAGACAAAGAAGACAGACCTTTTCATGAATTCATTCAACGCGGTGAACGAGAAATTCCAGGAGATATTCGGCAAGCTGTCGACAAAGGGAACAGCACATCTCGAGCTGGAAAACAAGGAGGCGCCGCTGGAGGCAGGGGTTGAAATCAAGGTCAGGATTACAGGGAATAAGTTCCTTGACATAAGGTCGTTGAGCGGGGGCGAGAAGACCTTAACCGCCCTAGCAATGATTTTCGCTATCCAGGAGCATGAGCCTGCCTCATTCTATATAATGGATGAGGTTGATGCATCTCTGGATAAAAGGAATTCAGAGAAGCTGGCGCAGCTCATCAAACAGTACTCAGGAAAGGCCCAGTATATCGTGATTACCCACAATGATGCCATGATTTCGGAAGCAGACGACCTTTACGGGGTTAGCATGCAGGAAGACGGCATCTCAAACGTGGTTAGCCTGAAGGTGTAATTATTCGTTAATATCGAAAAATTTCCAGGCATAAAAAGAAATTAAAGTAAACTCTCACTAAAAAACCGGAAAAAGTAAGAAATATTTGAAAATGATGCGGGGGAAGGTCTTTTGTGGCAGG
>JAGVYJ010000008.1 GCA_018303315.1 Candidatus Woesearchaeota archaeon
ACCGAGATATACCCTTTTATGTTATGGCTGATACACATACAGATGAGGCTTTGCAATTAGTTTCATCCGGCTCTCTCTCAGGAATACTGAGGCAGCCGACCCTGGAAAGGGTTAAGGCACTTGTGCAGGGAGCGCTTGTGGAAAGGATTCAAGTCTCAAGACCTGTGGCCATGTTCAAGGTAGGAGGCAGCGCCCTGGACTACGTGGCAGAGCATCAGGATGCCGGGCCGATGAAGGAGCTGCTGGAATATTTTTGGCAGCTTCAAAAAGAGGGGATTTACCAAATCATTCTGACCGTGGGCGGCGGCCCCATAGGGGATGCATACAGGAAAATCCTGCGGCCTGCTGATTCGAACCGAGCTGTTCAATATAATACCGAGGTTCTGGAAGACCTGGCCAGTGAAAATGCAGAAGGGGCTGCCATGACAGTCACTCCCAGGCAAATGCTGTCGCGATATGCTGATTTGGAGAGACTTTTCAATCAGGGCAGAATCATTATCATGAGCGAAGCCCCAAGGCATTTGGGCATCGGACGGCTTGATGGGCAAACTGTCCTGCAATCTGACTCAGATGCCCAGACATTGCTGCTGGCGGAATTATTCGGAGTAAAATACATTGGCCTCATAAAAAGGACTGATGGAATCTATTCTTTTGACCCCCTCACTGGATTTGTCGCGAATTCGGGATCCCAAGAGAAATGGCTTGCGACCCAGAGCCATAATACATTGTTTGGCAGGGTTACATATGCAGAACTCCTTAAAGGGCTGACTGCAGCCGGGCATGAGATATCAAGGACGGGGGCTCATGATGGAAATCCTGACCACCTGATTACAGATGCTGCTTTGCAGCTGTTTCCTGGAATATACGGGCTTGAGCGAATATGCATTGTGCCTTTCGCGTCAAGTGAATTCTATCCTCCCGGCTTGGTTAATGGTGTGCCCCGCCATGTCGTAACACGGAAATCCAAGCCTGACATATCTGATCATCAAATATGGGCAAAAAGGAAGATGATGGCTGCATAACCAAGTAGCTTTCACTGCTTTATAAAATCAAGCCGCATAGTTGTGAAATGATAAATTACAGCAGTTGCTTCCCGCAGGTAAAGCAGGCTTAGGGTCTCATTCTTTTCAATTTTCTTCCCTGGCAGGTTCCGGATTGCCTCTTCGATTTCCAGGTAAAGCCTGTATGCATGATTGGCTTTTTCCTTGGTGGCGGCATAGAAGAATGAATAGGACAGCTCATACTGCTCGGCCATCATTGCGAGAAGTCTCATAATCTCAGGATTCTTTTTTTTGCTTTCAGAAAGCAGGGAAGCCAGCCTTTTGACGGCATCGCCCAGGTCTTCAAGGCTTTCTATCAGGTAATAAAGGACATGGCTCTGATGCGTCAGCTCAGGCCCCACGTAATACTGTTCCTTGTTTATCTGCCGCAGGCAGAAGTATGTGAACCTGTTGACCTCGAGGTCCCTGAGATAAAGGTTCCTTAGGGAGTTCCGGTCAGATGCCTCATAGCAATCCCTGCACGATTCAATCATCTGCTTGGTAACAAGGAATGCTTTCCTGAGCGCCATATCGAAATTGAGCTCAATTTTCTGGGATATAGCCTGGATTAGGCAGGTCTTGTCGTTCTGCTCTATCAATTCATAGCCAATCAGTTCCTGCACTTTCTGCTGGATTACCTCAAGAAGCTTCAGATCATTGTGCGTCAGCTGTACTGTGTCATAGCCCTTCTGGTAGGCCCTGGCCAGGAACCTGTCAACAAGCCTTGGCATAAGCCCGGATACATCTGCGGATATCCTGTGCTCGGAGCGCACCACATGCGGGCTCACCAGCAGGGTTTTGTCCTTTTCATCCACTTCCAGGTCATCGCCTTTCTTAATCCCGTAGCGTTTTGCCCATTTCAGAGGCAGAGAGATAATCAATGTGGATGGCCCATGCTGCACTACTTTCCTTTTCATGCAAACCCCCTGCTTATATGCTCTAAAAGCATAAGCTTTGGGAATGCAGGTTTATATATAAACTTTCTTATATTAGGGCATCATACTAAAAAAATGCATATATATGTATTTATAGGCATAAAGCAAGGATAATATTAATATTCTTTGACTTGCTTCATTATTCTGAAAAAACCGTAAAATTTTCGAGGGATGGGTGTGACACAGGTAGAATCGCTGTTTTTGCCGTATACTGAAACAGAATCAGCTGCAGAATCGCTGGAAAAGAGAAGGCTGCTGAAGCAGTTTTTGCTGGACACACGAAGGGAGCATCGTCAAAAAATCAAACTCTTGTCTGACAGGAATTCTGATATGTAAAAAAGTCCCCGCGGGCGGACTTCCACTGCTGCAAGCTGATGTCTCTCACAACGTAGTCCGTGGGACCGAACGTAGTGAGTGTCCCACTAGAGTGGGGGCGTGGCAGCCTGCCACAATTTTGAACCGCCAACCTCCCGGGAACGGCTGATGGCATTTCATTCATAGCAAGATTTGCCTAGTCATGCCATATCTACAGCCGAGCGCTCTGCCGTTGAGCTACGCGGGGCTGGCTAAGGTGAAGAAATAACCAATTTATAAAGCTTTAGTGTTAAATCCTTACAATCACTTCATTGCTCTTGGCGGTGTGCTCTCTGCCGTTCACATCATGGTACTTTATCAGCACCGAAGGCAGCCTTATGCTTCCCAGAATGGTGAGCTTGCTCTTGACCTGATAGGAGATTATCCTGTCCTCATACCGCTCAAGGCTTGTCAGCTCCCACTTGGCTACCGTGCCTTCCCGCTTGTGCTGGAATATCTTGCTGGGCTTAAGGCTTCCCACATCAGGTTGCTCTATCTGGGCAATGTTGGGAACCCGGTCAACTATGGTTACCCTGTCAAACTGGTTATTGCTCCTGTTCTTTACGTGAACCAGCACTTTAAGCTCAGAAATGCCCCCTTCCCTTGTGGCGACAACTATCCCTTCCTTCCTGAGGGCTACAGGGCTTCGCAGGACATAATATGCCCCCCAGGCAAGCAGGGCAAGAATCAGTATCCAGAATATCGGCTGGTAACTTGTCCGGACAGTGACTGTCCTTGCCTCATCAGGCTGCAGGGCAAGATCGACACCGAGGAACCTTCCCTCCTCGTTGACAATGCTGTAGGCTGCCGGGGTTACGCTTGTGAACCAGCCCTTTATGAGGCCGGTCTGGAATCTGAGGGTTTCCGTGGTGGGGGTGTTGCCATTATTCTTGAGCGTCTTTGCTGTTGACTTGCTAAGGAAGCCGGTTTTCACGGATTCCATCACTTCCTGTACGTCAGAATATCCTGTGACTTCAAAGCTTTCAATCAGCTTTGGCTCCAGCTGCTCGCCGTCAACTGCAATCGTGACCTTCACATCATGCTCCCCGGGAGGCGTCAGGGGGTCCAGGGCAACGTCAAAAGACACGACCTTCTTGAACAAGGGCCCCAGGTTGGTGGATTTTGAAAGATTGAACAGGTCGCTTTCGACAATAACATCCAGCTTCTTGATATCCCTGGGATTCCTGTTGTCAATGTTGACGTTAATCTTGAAGGGCTTTCTCGGGTCAACACTGCTTGGCAGCTCCACTATCCTGCTCACTGCTGCAAGGTACTCCTTAAGGCTGGCCACATCAGACCTGTAATTGACAGTAAGGGGAATTATTATGTATTCTCCGGTGTTTCTGGACGCAACAACAACATCAACCTGGTGTATCCCAAAATTAACGTCATCAGTAGGCAAAAGCCATATTGAAGAAGTCCTGCTTTCCCCTGCTGGAATGTTTATCCCGGACACAACGTCGCTTATAGGCCGGCTCCCAAGCGTCCAGAGAACGTCACGAAGATTGATGCGGAAGCGGTCATCAGCTTCCTGCTCATTGGCTATGATAAGATCATAGGTAGCAATGTCTCCCTGCAGCAGGATTGTACTCTTAATTTCCCTCTTTGAAACCGAAAAATCCTGGGCAGAAACAACTGGCACTAAAGTTAATGCCAGCAACAAGCCAACTATCCATAGTTTTTTCACTTGATTACAACCCGCTTGAATCCCTAACTTGAATTATAGTCCTTTTTTACCAATCCTGATTTATATACTTTTCTACCAGAAACATGTCAGAATATGGGGCGGCGGAGATTCCCCCTTCCGGCAGGCTGCCAAACCGCCGCTCAAGTGGGACATTGCTTCGCAAACTCCACGACAAAAAATGATGGGGCCGCGGAGATTCGAATTCCGGCATATGGTTATGTCTCCGGTTGCCAGCTGATTGGTTCATAGACATGCTGTGAAAGGCACAGCACTCTCATCAATCCCCGAGCTGGAGTGATAGCCAAGCTACACTACGGCCCCACTTCCTAATGGACAGGCAGCCTGCTTTAAAATTTTATCGGACGCCCTTAAGAGCCCTAATAATATCTCTGGCATTCCGGTACTGGTTATAATTAGCTACAACCTGGGCCCTGTTCTCCCGCACAAGCTCTTCCTCGAACTCCTTATCGAAGACCTCCAGCATTCCTCTCAGCTGGTGATAATTAGTCTCCCAGATTTCCTTCCTGAACTGCTTGTTCTTCAGCCTTAGGCTTAATCTCAGCTTGGCATCCATGCTGCCCAAGTCCTTGAAATCCTTTTTCCCTATAAACAGGGTCGAGTACAGATGCTCCAGGTTTACACCGCGGCGCTTGAAGTCTGAAGTCACCAGCGGAAGATCCCTCCCAAACACGGCCTTTCCATGATACCAGGGCTCGATGAAAGCCATGCCGAAGCCCTCCAGCATGCTGGTGGTTATGACCTTGTCTGCCATGTTGTAGGCATCCCCAATTCCGTATTTTTTAATCTGGCCATTTTCCATCACCCTATCAAAAGCGACGAACTCCTGAAGTCCGATGATGACAGGCAGCCTGTATTTTCGGGAAAACTTCTCTATCTTCCTGCTGTACTGAAGGCTGTCATTGTCAGATTCCCTCACGTTCACAAGCAGATGGTATTTTTCATTCAGGTGATAGTTGAGCAGCTGGATAAGGAAAATGGCTTCCTCGATATTTTTCCGTGCGATGGCCCGGACGGGGTAGAATATGAACTTGACATGCTTGTCCAGCCGCTTCTTTTTGATAATCAGCTCCTTGAGCTTCTTTGCCTGTTCATTGTTCCCCTGCAGAAGGCTTTCGTCAACCGGGTTCGGTATGTAAAAGACCTTGCCTTTCTCAATCAGGCCGTGGCCATATAGCTTGGTCTTGTCCTGCCGGTTTATTACAAAATAGCCGAGATTCCGGAAATTCGGGTAGAGGATGAAATGCCACAGGGGCGTGTCCTTGCCAGAAAACTTCAGAAGGTTTGCAAACTTGCCAGGCCTATCCTCGGCAAAATCATGGATTCTGAACACTATCTTTGATTTGCCCTTGGATTCTGCGTTGTGCTGAGCAAGCCTGTAGAACGCGTAGGTGGCAGCCGGATGCAGCCCCAGCGACGGATTTTCAATAATAACATAATCACAGCCATTCACTGCATTCTTAACTTTTTCAAATATTTTTTCCCCGTCGTGCATATATGTATATACGTCCTGCCGCTCAAACCTGAGTTGCCTACCCTTTCCAATATCGAGCTCCTTTATATCGACATATTTTACCTGAGGGTCTTCCATAAGCCGGCTCACTATTTTTCCTGCAAGCAGCACCGACACCTTCGGATAAAGCTTTCTCAGGGAGAGAATGTTGGTCCTCATCACTGCGCTGATGCCGCTCTTGTCGCCAATAAGATAATGAACAAACGCAATCCTCATTAAAATACCTTGCTTCCTATTGATATAAAAAGCTTTTCGCAGGAATAACCGAAATACTTATATTCCTGCGATTTCCGACTAATATGCTGAAATGAGAAAAGCAGGGGCATGATGGCCGGAAGGAAAATAAGCCTGAGGCGCTGGGTAAACGAATACAACTTCTCCTTCAGAAAATTCCAGAATATAAAACGCCTTGTAAGGCTGAAAAAGCAGAAGGGCATTAAGATAAGCGTCTGCATCCCCACACTGAATGAAGAGAAAACAGTGGGAAGGATAATTCACATAATCAAATCCTACCTCATGCAAAGATACCCCCTGGTTGATGAAATACTCGTAATTGACTCCGGCTCAACCGATAACACAAAAAAAGTTGCAAAAAAAGCAGGCGCAAAGTTCTATACTGCAGACCGGTATCTGCCCAAATACGGCAAATACTATCACAAGGGAGAGAACCTGTGGAAGGCACTCTATCTTGCAAAGGGAGACATAATAGTTTACGTGGACGCAGACATCAGGAATTTCCACGCAAGGTTTGTATACGGCCTGGTGGGGCCTGTTCTTGAAGACGACAAGATTGGCTATGTGAAGGCATACTATAAACGGCCAATCATCATCAATGAGCAGTATATCCCTCAGGGAGGGGGCAGGACTACATGGATTGTGGTTAAGCCCATGTTCAACCTTTTCTTCCCCCAGCTTGTCGGCTTCATTCAGCCGCTTTCCGGGGAATATGCTGGCAGGAGGAAAGTCCTTGAGAGAGTGCCGTTCTCCACAGGCTATGGGGTTGAGACCGGCCTGCTGATTGACATTTACAAGAAATTCGGGTTTGGTGTCATGGCGCAGGTGGATATGCTGAAGAGGGAGCACAGGAACCAGACGATAACTGCCTTAGCCAGGCAGTCCTTCGCCATACTCCAGACATTCTTCAAGAAAATTTCCGAGCACGGCTACCTAAAACTGAAGGAGGAGTACCGGGACAAATTCTCCTACATAACCAGGACCGGGAAGCTCCGTGACATAAAGACATTCCATATTGAGGAAATCGAGAGGCCGCCGATGATTGAAATCCCTGAATACCTAAATAAATTCAGGATAAGGAACTAGCCCAACGTCAAATCCGCAAGAGACCGTGCGGGCAAACTTTTTATAGAGGCAATTCCCTATCTTCCCTGTGAAACTCCCGAAGCATTCATCATACGACATAATCTGCGGTGTGCCCTCCTATAATGAAGGCGCCAGGATTGCAAAAGTGGTGAAGGTACTTGATAAAGGGCTTCAAAAATATTTTCCCAGGAAGAGAACCCTTATCCTGAACGGGGATGGGGGCTCGACAGACGACACTAGGGAAAAATTTCTCTCTGTTGAGACAAAATCAGAGAAACTCTGGTTTCAGACCCCGAAGGGAGTGACAGGGAAGGGCGCTGTTTTTGACAGGTTTTTCAGGATAGGGGTAATGCTGAAACCCAAGGTGATGATAGTAACGGATGCCGACCTGGAAAGCGTAACCCCCTCATGGGTATACCGGTTTGCAACGCCCATTCTGAACGGCAAGGATTTTCTTGTGCCTTACTACATCAGGCACAAGTATGACGGCACCATAACCAATTTCATCTGCTATCCTTTCATCCACAGCGTATTCAACGCGGATATCCGCCAGCCTATCGGCGG
>JAGVYJ010000019.1 GCA_018303315.1 Candidatus Woesearchaeota archaeon
CGTGGCCAGGGGGCTCGCCGGAAGGATAATACAGCGCCTGGAAGACACCGGGATGAAAATAGTGGGCATGAAGATGGTCTGGATAGACAGGGAATTTGCGAAAAGGCATTACAGGGCCCATATAAAGAAGTTCTTCTATCCGACGCTCGAATCCTATGTTACCTCAGGCCCTGTGATTGCGATATGCGTGGAAGGGGTGCATTCAGTTGAGAACGTCAGGAAGCTCGTCGGCTCAACTTCTCCGAGGGAAGCAAAGCCCGGCACCATCCGCGGGGATTTCGCCCATTACTCGACAGAATATGCTGACAAAAAGAACAAGGCTGCTGCCAACCTTATACACGCTTCCGGAAGCCCTGAGGAGGCAAAGGAAGAAGTCGCGCTGTGGTTCACTGACAGGGAACTGCACAGCTACAAGACCGTTCACGAGGTGCACACTCTCTAGCATGGCTGAGAAAATGGTGGAGAAGGTTGTAAGGCTGATGAGCAAGCGCGAGCAGATAAGGAACATCTGCACCTCTGCCCACATCGACCATGGCAAGACTACGTTCTCAGACAACCTTCTTGCCGGCGCAGGCATGATGAGCGAGGAGCTTGCCGGGAAGGCATTGCAGCTGGACTTTCACGAGGATGAGCAGGAAAGGGGAATAACAATAGACGCTGCCAATGTCTCCATGGTACACGAGCGCGATGGCAAGGAATACCTGATAAACCTGATAGACACCCCCGGCCATGTGGACTTCGGAGGGGACGTGACAAGGGCCATGCGCGCCATCGACGGCACGATAATACTTGTCGACGCGGTTGAAGCCATAATGCCGCAGACCGAGACAGTGCTGAGGCAGGCTTTAAGAGAGCGAATAAGACCCGTGCTTTTCATCAACAAGGTTGACCGGCTGATTAAGGAGCTCAAGCTCACCCCTGAGCAGATGCAGGAAAGGTTCGTCAGGATAATAACCCATCTCAACAAGCTGATAAAGCAGATTGCCGAGGATGAGTTCAAGGAGAAATGGCAGGTGAATGTCAATGAGGGCTCTGTCGCCTTCGGCTCTGCCTTCCATAACTGGGCCCTGTCCATTCCTTACATGCAGCGCACAGGCATAACATTCAAGGATGTCATAGATGCCTACCAGAACGAGGACGGGGGGAAAGTTGAGGAACTGGCAGACAGGGCGCCGCTGCACGTGGTTGTGCTTAACATGTCAATCAAGCACCATCCCAATCCGATGCAGGCGCAGAAATACCGCATCCCGAAGATATGGCACGGCGACCTAGAAAGCGAGACAGGAAAATCTTTGCTCAATACAGACCCCAACGGCCCTGTTGCCTTTGTGTGCACCAAGATTGTGGTTGACAAGCATGCCGGAGAGATTGCTGCAGGCAGGCTTTTTTCCGGCACTTTGAAGGAGAGCCAGGAAGTCTACCTTATCGGCGCCAAGCAGCAGGCCAGGGTGCAGCAGCTTTCTGTGTATAATGGGGCTAAGAGAGAATCCATAAGGGAAGCGGCGCCGGGAAACATAGTCGGCATTGTCGGATTGAAGAGCGTCTTTTCAGGGGAGACAGTAAGCACGCTGCAGGACATGGAGCCTTTCGAGGAAATAAAGCACATTTTCGAGCCGGTTGTGACAAAGGCCATCGAGGCCAAGAGCCCTTCAGACCTTCCCAAGCTGGTTGAAGTGCTGAAGCAGGTCAACAAGGAAGATCCAACTATCCTTATCGAGATTAATGAGGAGACAGGCGAGCACCTAATGAGCGGCATGGGAGAGCTGCATCTTGAGGTTATCGAGAACAGGATTAAGACAGAAAAAGGCATTGATGTGCAGACCTCCCCACCGATAGTTGTGTACAGGGAAACCATCACCAGGCAGAGCCCTGAGTTTGAGGGAAAAAGCCCGAACAAGCACAACAAGTTCTACATCCAGGTTGAGCCGGTTGAGGATGAGCTTTATGCAGGGATACGCTCAGGTGAGATAAGGGGAGGAAGGATAAAGAAGAAGGACCAAGACTTCTGGGCTGCCCTGGAGAAGCACGGCATGGCCTCAAAGACCTCGAGGAAAGTGAGGGACATTTACAAGGGCAACATGCTTATTGACAACACCCGCGGCATAGTCCATGTCGGAGAGGTTATCGAGATGGCGATGGACGCTTTTGAGGACATCATGACATTCGGGCCGTTGGCAAGGGAGCCGGGAATAAGGGTTAAGTGCATTGTCAATGACATCAAGCTGCACGAGGATGCAATCCACAGGGGGCCTGCGCAAATCCTTCCTGCTGTGCGTGAAGCCGTCAGGCTTGCAATGATGAACGCCGGGCCTGTAATATTCGAGCCGGTGCAGGAGCTGCAGTTTGAGGCCCCTGTGCAGTACATGGGCGAGCTTTCCAAGCTTATACAGAACAGGAGGGGCCAGCTTCTTGACATGACGCAGGAAGAGGACCATCTTACCGTAAAGGCAAAGCTGCCTGTAGGGGAGATGTTCGGGCTTACCTCAGACCTGCGCAGCGCTACAGAAGGCAGGGCAAGCCAGTTCCTGATTGACCAGATGTTCGAGCGCATCCCGATGGAGCTCCAGCAGAAAATCCTGAAGCAGATTCGGGAGAGGAAAGGTTTAAGAGTAGACGAGAGCGGCATAGCATTGCCCCCGGAGCGTGGATAAATGGCAGACATAAAAGTATTTGGAAGATGGAGCACAGAAGGTATTAAAGTGGAGGACCCCGGCCTGATTGATTACATAGCATTGACACCCGCCCTTATTCCGAGGAGCGGCGCAAGGTATGCAGGGAAGAGATTCCATAAGTCCAAGGTTTTCATAGTTGAGAGGTTCATCAACAAGCTTATGGTGCCCGGCCATCGGGGGAAGAAGCACATGATAACTTCCTACAGGACCAGCGGCCGCTCCCAGACTGCCCAGAAGCTCGTGGAGACCGCATTCGGGATTATTGAGAAGAGGACAAAGAAGAACCCTGTCGAGGTGTTTGTCAAGGCAGTGGAAAATGCATCCCCGAGGGAGGAGATAATCGCCATTGAGTATGGCGGGGCAGTGTATCCCAAGGCAATTGAGTGCTCCCCGCAGAGGCGCATAGACCTCGCGCTGAGGTATTTTGTCCAGGGCTCTTTCCAGAGCGCCTTTAACAAGAAAAAGAAACAGGTTGACGCGCTTGCAGATGAGATAGTCAATGCCTACCATACAAGCTCTGCCTCGGCTGCCATAGCCAAGAAACTCGAGCTTGAAAGGCAGGCTGATGCTTCAAGGTAACGCAACCTTTAATAAGAAGCAGCCATACATTTCTTTATCGTTCTTATGAAAAAAACCAAGATTCTCTGCACGCTGGGGCCTGCAAGCTCGGACAGGCAGATTATTCAGCGTATGATTAAGGCAGGCATGGATGCTGTGAGGATTAACACTGCTTTCGGCAGCAGCCAGGAATTCGGGAAGGTAGTGGATGTTGTCCGCTCAGTGTCCTCCATACCTATATTGATTGATATCAAGGGCCCGGAGATAAGGCTGACCTGCCACCAGACAGTCCGGTTCGGCAGGAACGAGATTTCCTGGTTCGGGTTCAGGAAGGGCAGGCATTTGTGCTTTACCTATGATTTTTATGACGGGGTTTCAAAGGGTGACAATATTTTCTTCCGTGACGGCACAATGAAGGCCCGCATTGTGCAGAAATCGCAGCATAAAATCAAGCTTAAATTCATCTATTCAGGGAGCCTTTCCAACATGTGCTCTGTTAACGTCCCCGACAAGCATCTTGATATGCCCAGCCTTTCGCAGAGGGATAAGGAGCTTATCAGCTTTGCTGTAAAGAAAGGGCTCGACTTCATTGCGCTGTCCTTCGTGAGGGGCAGGAAGGACATTGAGCGGGTGAAGGCGCTTCTCAGCAGGCATCATATCCCGGTCATAGCCAAGATAGAGAACCAGCAGGGTGTTGACAACATCGCAGAGATAATAGAGGCCAGCGACGGAATAATGGTTGCGCGCGGAGACCTCGGAATTGAACTGCCTTTCGAGCGGATACCCCTTATACAGAAGGACATTATTCACAGGTGCAACAATGCGGCAAAGCCGGTAATTACGGCAACCCACATGCTTGAGAGGATGATTAACCATCCCAGATGCACCAGGGCTGAGGCAAGCGACGTGGCCAATGCCGTGCTGGATGGCACTGACGTTATCATGCTTTCCGGCGAGACAGCAGTCGGCATGTTCCCTGTCGAGGCAGTTGCCACGGCAGCACGCATAGCAAGGGCCACGGAGCCGCACATAAAGACAAGCATAGACATTCCCAGGAGCCCTGACATAGCTGACTCGCTTTCCCATTCCGTCAGCCAGATTGCCAGGAAGCAGGATGTCAGCAGGATTGTGGTGCTCACCAAGACCGGCTATTCGGCGAGGATGGTTTCAAGGTTCCATCCGGAGCAGGAGATCATAGCATTGAGCAGCTTTCCCAATGTAGTCAGGGAGCTCAATATTGTATGGGGCGTCAAGGCCTATCAGTATCCTTACAGGGAGACAGGCGACATCATACTGAGGGCTGCAAAATTCCTCGCAAAAAGGAAACTGCTGAAGAAGGATGACGTCGTGATTTTCACTGCGGGTAGCCACATCAGGAAGGGGCATAAGGTTAACACAATCGAAGTGCACAGGATAAAAGAACTTCTTGGCTAGGGCCTTCTTTCCAGCTGCCTTATCAGGTAGTTGTCCTCGTCATCCCCGTCAATCTGGTCAGCTGGCACTTCTTTCTGGACAGTCTGCTGCACCGGCACGGTTCCCACTGGCAGCACAGCTTTGCTAATCTGGGAGGCAAGCATTGAAAGCTCGTCGTCGCTCACCTTCTGGGTATCCCAGCCAAGGCTCAGCTCATCATTTTCTGTCCTGGGAAATACATGCACGCTTAGGTGCGGCACATCCTGGCCTGCGACAGTGCCGTTCTGTATCATCACAACGGTTCCGCCGATATTCAGGCTTTCAAAGATTGCAGTGGATATCTTGTTTGCAACTATGCCCAGCTTCTCCACTATCTCATCCGGCGCCTGCTCAAGGATGGTGTAATGCTGCTTTGGCAGTATAATGACATGCGCCACTGTCGCCGGCGTGTCTGACAATATGGCTGCCACCTGCTCATCTTCGAAAATTATTAATTCCTCTTTCTTCAGAAGTTCGCAGTTTTTGCAGGCTGTCATTTGAACATCCCTGAAACTTTGTCGAGAATATCTCCATCCTTCTTCGGAACATCAACCGCTTTCTTTTCTTTCACAGCTTCTGCCTTTCCAGCACTTCTTATTTCGTATCCAAGGTGGTGCTTTATCCTTGGAGCAAGCCTTTCCCTAATCATCTGGAGCTCTTTGGGCGATATGCTTTTCTTCGGCAGTGAGAGCGGAATCTTGTCCTTGTCCACGCGCGGGATGACATGCAGCATGAAATGCGGCGCCTTCTGCCCTGCCAGCGCACCATTGGCGACGAATACCGTGGCTCCCTGCACCCCTAATGATTTCAGCAAGGCATGGGCCACTGATTTCGCAACCTTGAACAGATGCCCGATTTCCCTGTCCGGAACCTGCGGCATCACCTGGTAATGCTTCTTCGGAAGAATAAGCACGTGGCCGCGGGTTGCTGGGTTTATGTCGAGCACAGCAATGGATGAGTCATCCTCGTGCACAATCTTTGCAGGAACCTTGTGCTCGCTGATGTGGCAGAATATGCAGTTCTCTTTCTGCAGCTCGGCAACCTGCTCCGGGCTCATATTCTTCAGCTCGTCCTCTGTTGCCATTAAAGCAGAAAAAGCAATCACCGAATATAAAAGTTGCGGTAGAAATCACGGCGTCCAGCTGGCCTTGCCGGGTGCGCATGCCATTATGACCCTGTTGCCCAGTATCATCGGCACGAATTCCGCCTGCATGAGCTGGCCGTACTTGGTCTGGTCGTATGGGATTGTCACAGTGAGGGGCAGGCTTCCTTCCTGGATTCCTGAGTTGGGCAGCTCGCTTGCGAAATTTGCGTTGTTGGTGCCGTAAACCAGGGCCCTTATCCCTTCAATCCTCACCACCCCGACATTCTCTATCTGCGCAACTATCCTGCTGTTGCTGCCCGAGCCTTCCAGCTTAATCTGCGGCCCGTTTATGTCTTTTATGGCAACTTTCACCCCTGCGCATTCACCATAGGCAGCCCCTGTGGGAAGTTCACCGCCGACAAGGGTTCTGCCGAAGTTCATCACCACTGCGCCGAGGGCGACAGCAAAGGCAATAAGAAGCACTGTGGCTATCAAAGGCGATATCCCTCTTCTTCCCGAAAGCATGCTCATAATCCTCCAATTTGACTATTTAAACATTCTCCTTTTTATAATTTAATAAAACCACGATGAAAAACATGGGCATGACAAC
>JAGVYJ010000020.1 GCA_018303315.1 Candidatus Woesearchaeota archaeon
CCTGTCTGCTGGGAAGCGCTGGATAATTCTGATGCCGTGCCGCATACTCCGAGCCAGAGGATATCCTTGGTTGACGCTTCCATGATTTTTCTTATCTTTTCCCTGTACTTCCTTGGATTAACACTGTTCATTGCCATGGCCGCAATGTTGTTGACAAAATACCAGGAATCGCCCCGGTGGTAGCTCTGGTTGTTCTCCCCTGTATGCATGCTGCTGTAATGCGGATGATGCCTTGAGATGGTGGCAAGGCCTCCCCAGTCCAGCCACAGCTCCCCGAGGGCAGCATCAAAGACAATTTCCCATTCCTTCTTCGCCAGAAGCTTCGGATAGGCATAATATGCAAGAAAAATATTCGGGCGCTGTGTTGGGTCAGAGGGGCCGTCCCAGAGCTTCCCTTCCCTGAAAAAAACGTCTTTGACCCTTTTCCTCATGAGCTTTTCCTCATCAGCATACACCGTCTTTTTGGTCAGCCTGCAAAGCAATGCAAGGTACCGCAGCGTCAGGGCCTGGATTTCTATCCTGGCCCCTGCCCTGCCTTCATCCTCCCAGTCCGTGTCCATCCAGGTCTGCTTGTGGCCATTGGTCATCAGCTCGTCTTTGCTGTGGGCTTTCCAGAGCCTGGCAAAATTATGCTCAAGAATCTTTGAAATAATCAGCTTCTCCTTCCTGGTGAAAAGCTTCAGGCACTCGTCCATGCGCAGCGTAAACCACAGCACCCCATCAGCGCTTGCCTCGGCTGTCTCATAGCCCTTATTGTTTATGTTCTTGAGCCTGCCTTCCTCAGTAAGCTGCATCACGGATTTCTCAAGGATGTTTTTAACCATGCCTGTCTCTCCCATCATAGCCAGTCCTTTGAGGCTTATCATGGTATCCCTGCTCCAGTTCTGGAAGAACCAGGGAAGCCCGGCAAGCAGGCTGTTGTTGGCTATGAGTGCATGCAGGTTGCCTCTGGCAAAAGTCAAAGCAGCCTCATCAGTTACATCAGCCTCATTAACAGGCTTACTGAATTTCTCTTCAGCCTCTTTCACCACTAAATCCCGATGGAAACCAGCTGTAACGACAATCTTTTTGGCATTAATCCTGACAGCGTCGTAAACCCACCAATCAGCAGGGGGAGAATTTCTCTCAACATCTGTCTGATAAGCAACTTCTCGCCATTTGTCTGTCTTAATGAAGCTGCCGTCATGCTTTATGGCTATGAAAAGGGTGAATTCCTTCTCGCCGCCGGAAGTGTCTTCGCGCTCATCCGATTGCTTCTCAAAGGTAACAAGCACAAGGCCGTGATAAAACAATATTTTGTAGTTTTTCCCGAATTTCCTTGTGTCATAGCTCTGCCTGCAGTCCAGGCTTATGGTGAAGGATTCTTTATTCTTCGCCTGGAGGATCAGCGAGCTCTCAGAGAGGTGATATGTTATGGCATTGCTCCTGCTTATCGCATTGATGAGGTTTGGATGGACTTCAACCCTCTCCGGGCTTTCCCCTGTCCCGATGCTGTCGATAACCCTGTACATCGTCTCGTTGAAAACAAAGAATCCATCATACCTGCTCCTTTTCAATGTTGGAAGGGAAAAGTAATTGCCCTGATCAGCGAGAAGAAACCTGGGGCTATCAAGCTCCTTAATTAGTTCACCCCTTTTTCCGTAGCTGACTGTTGTCATTTCCTGTAAAACTTTGCAGCATCCTCCGGGAGCACGGTGTTGATTATGGTGTCTGTGCCTATCTCAAACCCTGCCCAGGTAGACAGCCTGGGGCATATATTGACGTGGAAATGCAGCTCCTTTCCCTTTGGGGCGTTGTGAACAAAGAAATTATATGGAGTATCAATGCTGCCGAGCTTTTTCAGTATCCCGTGCATGGCTTCTGCCAGCATGTGCCTTCCTTCACGGTTCAGCTCTGTAATGCTGTTCAGGTGCTTCCTTGGAAGAATCATCACCTCATACTGGAACCTTGAGGCATAGGGAGCAAACCACACAAATGACCGGTTGCCGCCGATAAACCTTGCTCCCCTTGCTTCTTTTCTTGCAATAGAACAGTAAGGGCAGCCCCGGAACTTCCTGGCAGCCTTCACCTCCTCTTCCACCAGGCGAGGAACCTTGTTATAGGCGACAATCTGGGTATGGGTATGCTGGATTGAAGTGCCCGCCTCTGCCTTGTAGTTCTTGAACACAAGCACATACTTTATGCTTTTCCCTCTCTGCAGGGATGCAATCCTTTCCTGATAGACCCCAATCACATTAGCCAGTTTTCCTGCGCTCAGATTGTGCAGCTGCTTGCTGTGGTGAGGGGTTTCAACGACAACTTCATGGCTGCCATAGGCACTTGCATGAGTGAAAAATCTCCCGGAGTTCTTGACCTCCGGGCTGCCTTTCCTCTCAACAGCAGGAAACTTGTTAGGAAACCACCTTATTGTCCAGTCAGGCCTGTCCCGGCCTATCTCAGGTGGTGTCATATTCTCGTTGCCCTTGCAGAAAAAACAGGCTTCGCTGCTTTCAGGGCCGCTAGCCTTCTTCACCTGCCTAGGCCTTTTCCCCCTTCCGGGAGCAAAGATAACCCACCTGTCGAGAAAGTAATCCCTGCGCAATTCCATGGCTTCATTTTAGCAAGGACTATTTATATGGTTTTTGTAAACTCAAGAAAAAACCTTGTTCACTGCGGCATTCTGGGCTTCGATGTATTGCCTTACAAGCTTGCCCCAGTCAGTCAGGCTGGCCTGACGCTTTGCCTCTATCTTGTTCTGGATGCGCTCCTCCTTGCTGTATTGCGAATAGCGGTGCAGCACCTCTGCAAGCTCATTGACTACCTCGTCATCGCTCCTTCCAAACCTTTTCACCACGAAGATGCCCGGGAACTGGGGTACCAGGCACTCATTGCAGATGTACCTGCCAAATCCGGCGAGGTCAGTGGTGACTGAGGCAACGCCCAGCGCAGCGCTTTCCAGGGGGGTGTAGCCCCATGGCTCATAGTAGCTTGGGAATACCCCAAGATGGCCCCCCATTATGCCTTCATGATAGCTCAAATCAAGAAGCTGATCCGCGCCAGTGAGATATATTGGGTAGAATATCACCTTAACCCTGTCGCCAGAGCTGTTCTGGAGCTTGGCTTCCCTGAGACCATTGAGTATTGGGTCGTTTTGCTCGTCGTGCAAATCATGCGTGCATACAGGAGGGTTGTTCTGGCGCAGGAACCTCAGCACCTTTTTCTTTATCTGGAACATTGTCTGCTCTCCAAGGATGCTGCTTGCTGTGACAGGCTTCTGTGCAATAATGGAGTAGAGCAAACGCTCGTGTATCTGGCTATGCTCTTCCTCAAATTCGTCGATAATGTCCTTGAAAAAGGACTCGTTCTCCAGTATCTCGAGCTTAATCTGTTTCACATTGGCCGGAATAAAGAAAAATGTTACAATAGTTGTATCTGACTTGGCTTCCTTAAGGAGGTCATTCAGCTTCGCCAGGGCCCTGATAAAAATGTCAAGCCCCTTGTTCCTGAACTCATACCTGGCAAAGGTGGAGAATATCAGCGTCTTGTCAAGCTCAAAAGTGTAGTAAGGGAAGAAATATGACAGGAGGAATTTCTTGTAATTGGCCTTAATCTTGCTGTGCTCTATGGCAGCATCCTCTATCGTTGGGAACTGCTTCATATCCAGGCCATTAGGGAGCAGGAAATCTGCCTTCCTTTCAAGAAGGTGCTCAGCCTCAATCGCTGTAATCTCGCTGACAGTGGTGAAGACATCCGCATTCTGGCAGCAGGCTTTTTCCAGAAGATGCTTTGCCTGCACGCCAAACCTGTAAGCCTCTTTTCTTGGCTCAAGCTGGGACAGCAATGAATACAGGTCCACATTATTCCCGGCAAGCACTCTTCCCAGCACAGTTGCGTGCGTGGTGAAAACAGTGCCGACTCTGGCCTTGTTTGCCTTCAGGTAAAGGACAGCAGTGCCTGCAAGCCACTCATGGCAATGAATTGCTATTTTCCTGCCAGGCAGCTGGCTGCTGATTTCCTGCAGGAGCATGCCCACAGCATATGCCCACACAACAGGCTCGTCAAAATCAGGGGGGCTCTGCCATGAATCAACCTTGAACCATTCCCACAGATTCTTTTTGACCTCGTCCCTTTTTTCGCTGAATTTTCCGAATTCTATGAGTATGCAATTGGGCTGTCCGCCCACAAGCCAGGAGCCGTAATGGCAAGCCAATCCCCTGCTGCTCAGGGCATCAAAGGCTTTCCTCAGGAACTCCGGCGGGCTTTTCTCCTCGAACTCTGTCTTGGCACTGCCCGGGAAATACGGGCCAATCACATAGTAATTGCTTCCATAGTATGCAAGCATTGCCTCTGCCTTGCTCTTCACCACTGTGTATATGCCACCGACTTTGTTGCACACCTCCCAGGATGCCTCGAAAAGAAAATCAGCGTTTGGTTTCACAGCAACCAGTCAACCAAGCCATCTTTATAAACTTTTTACACTACTTAATAGTATCTCCAAAAGTGGGTTTCTCATAGTGAAATGAAAAAACTTATATATATCATTTAAGAAGGATATGTTGCGGAGAGAAAACCTGCATTAGTTTAGAGAGGAAAGCCATGATTAAAGCACAGTCTAAATATTTAGTACACCTTTCTGAATTTAAACTTCCATCAGATTCGAAACTAATTGGTGATACCGTTTGAGGGTGCTGATGTTTGGCTGGGAGTTCCCTCCCAATAATTCAGGCGGCCTTGGCACTGCCTGCTTTGGCCTCACCAAGGGCCTGGCGGAGCAGGGGGTTGAAGTGCTTTTTGTCGTGCCAACCTCAGACATTGAGCATAATTACCCTCACCTGAAGAAATTCATAATCGCGGACGATAACCGCACTTTGAAAGCTGCTGGCAGGAAGGGTCTGCTTACAGCCTACATGACCAGCGGCCAGTACATTCTTGAGAGGGGCAGGTACAAGGGAAAGGCAATATACGGCCAGGACCTTTTTTCGGAAGTAAGCCGGTATGCCCATGCTGCCGGCCTTATAGCTCAGAACGAGGACTTTGATATCATCCATGCCCACGACTGGATGAGCTTCGGGGCAGGCGTGCATGCAAAGCAGAAGACAGGCAAGCCTCTGATAGTTCACGTTCATGCCACAGAATTCGACAGGACAGGAGGCCATCCAAACCAGTACGTTTATGACATGGAAAGACATGGCATGCATGCAGCTGACCTCATTATTTCTGTAAGCAACTACACCAAGAACATGATTGTCAACCACTATGGAATTGAGCCGAATAAGGTTAAGGTAGTGCACAATTCGGTTGATGTCGGCTACCCATCTTCCGGGCAGTCCAGGCTGCCCACAGGGGACAAAGTGGTTCTGTTCCTTGGCAGGATGACCCTCCAGAAAGGGCCTGACTACTTCCTGGCAGCTGCAAGGCGCGTTCTTGAGGTCATTCCGAATGTGACTTTCGTTATGGCAGGCACCGGTGACATGGCGCCTCAGATTATCAGAAGAGCAGCCGAACTTGGTATAGCCCACAAAGTGCTCTTTACAGGTTTTCTCTCCGGTGAAGAACTTTCTCGGGCTTACCAAATGGCTGACCTCTATGTAATGCCGTCTGTATCCGAGCCTTTCGGGCTTACTGCCCTTGAGGCGATGCAGCACGGCACACCGGTGCTTATTTCCAAGCAGAGCGGGGTCTCTGAGGTGGTGAGGCACTGCCTGAAGGTTGATTTCTGGGATATCGACCTTATGGCAGGCAAGATTATTGCCATTCTCAGGCATCCAGAGCTCCTGAACAGCATGAAGCAGAATTCCATAAAGGAGATTTCAGGCCTGTCCTGGTCAAAGCCGGCCAGGGAATGCCTCCAGGCATATAATACTTTACTTGCCAGTAGTCAACAAAAAGCCTAGTTATCACCAATAGTTTTTTATACTTCTGCCTGTTTAGTGATAAGGGTATTTCGGGGGAAATGCATTGGTAAGTGTATGCTTTTACTTTCAGGTCCATCAGCCTTACAGGCTGGCTAACTATTCTGTTTTTGATATAGGCAGGCATCGCAATTACTACAATCATGGCCGGAACAAGCATGAGATGGCCAAGATTGCCAAGAAATGCTACTTGCCAACCAACAACCTATTGCTTGACCTTATCAGGGAAAATCCCGGCTTCAAGATTTCCTACAGCCTTTCAGGTGTTGTGATAGACCAGTTTGAGGAGCTTGCCCCTGATGTTCTTGCCTCGTTCCAGGGCCTGGTCGACACAGGAAATGTGGAAATGCTTGACGAGACTTACTACCACAGCCTCTCATTCCTGTATTCAAAGGATGAATTTGTTAGGCAGATAAAGCTCCACAAC
>JAGVYJ010000029.1:0-6274 GCA_018303315.1 Candidatus Woesearchaeota archaeon
CCGCCGAGGGTTTCTATGCCCAGGGACAAGGGGGTTACATCAAGCAGCAATACGTCCTTGATTTCCCCGCCCAGGATGCCTGCCTGTATGGCTGCCCCCATTGCAACGCATTCCATTGGGTCAACCCCGCCCTCTGCCTTCTTGCCAGTGAAATCCTCAACGAACTTTTTGACAATCGGCATCCTTGTAGGGCCTCCAACCATGATTACCTTGTCGATATTGCCCTTTGTAAGCTTGCTGTCGGCAATAGCCTGCTCCATAGGCTGCCTTGTTTTTTCCACTATTGGCTTAATAAGCTCCTCAAGCTTTGCCCGTGTCAGCTTGTAGGTGAAGTGCTTTGGCACGTTGCTGACAGCAGTGATGAAAGGCAGGTTTATGTCCGTACTTAATGTGGTGCTGAGCTCTATCTTTGCCTTTTCTGCTGCCTCCCTTAGCCTCTGGCTGGCCTGCGGGTCTTTGGTTAGGTCCACGCCCTCCTGCCTTTTGAACTCTCCAGCCAGGAACTGTACTAGGACTTCGTCCATGTCAGAGCCGCCGAGGGTGGTGTCTCCTGAGGTGGACTTTACCTCGAACACTCCCTCGCCGAATTCCATTATTGTCACGTCGAGCGTGCCCCCGCCGAAGTCATACACCAGCACAGTATGCGTCTTGTCAGACTTATCCAGGCCGTAGGCAAGGCTTGCTGCTGTAGGCTCGTTCACTATCCTCAGCACTTCCAGGCCGGCTATCCTGCCTGCATCCTGGGTTGCCTGCCGCTGGTTGTCGTCGAAATATGCAGGCACGGTTATGACTGCCTTATCCACTTTTTCGCCGAGAAACACCTCAGCATCCTTCTTGATTTTCTGGAGAATGAAAGCAGAAATCTGCTGTGGGGTGTATTCCTTGCCGTTTATCTTATATTTGTATGTGGTGCCCATCTTTCTCTTTGCTCTGGTGATGGTGCGCTCAGAATTTGTCGTTGCCTGCCTCCTGGCCGGCTCCCCTACCAGTTTTTGCCCGTCCTCAGTGAATGCCACCACGCTTGGAAATGATTTCCCGTACTGGGAAACCCCTTCCTCACTCGGTATCATCCGTGGCTTTCCTGCCTCGAGCACTGCTGCCGCAGAGTTGCTTGTTCCAAGGTCTATGCCTATTATTTTTCCCATTTTGTTTACCTCATATTTTGAGTAGTTTCATTTACTGTCGCTTGGCTCGCTCAGGCCGGCTCCGAGTGCTTTTGTCCTGAGCACATCCACATGCTGGTGCGTCAGCACGGGCTTCTCATTTCCTGTGATTTGCCTGTGGCTTGTGATGTCTACAACTTCAAGCAGCTTGGCAAACCTGCTGACCGGCACGTCATCATACTTCTGCAGGCTTCCGGCAGCCTGGTACAGCTCCAGGTCGGTTGTGACAATCTGCATGTCAGGGCTCTTGCACTTTATCATTGTGGCAATTGCCTCGTCTGTCCCTAGCAGATACTTCAAAATTGAATCTGCGCTGAGATGCACAATCCTCTGCTGCTTACTGGTGTTCATTGACTGCCACCTTCTTGTTCACCCTCACCTTGCTGTGGCGTAAAACAATGCCGTTGAACGTGTATCCTTGCTGGAATTCCTCTGTTATGATGTTGTTGGGCTTGCCATCCTGGCTGTCGGTCATCATTGCTTCATGCATTGAGGTGTCAAACTGCTTTCCCAGTGCCTCGATTTTCCTTAAGCCCTGGCCCTCAAGCATCGAGCTAAGTTGCAAGTAAATAAGCCCGAATCCCTCGCTTACAGCATCCTCCTTTTCAGCTGCCTTTACTGCCTGCTCAAAGCTGTCCAGCACAGGCAGCAGCTTCGCAACAAAGAGTGCAAGTGCTGCCTGCTTCTGCTGCCCAAGCTCCTTTTCCTGGCGCTTCTTGTAGTTCTCAAACTCTGCCTGCAGCCTTTGCAGCATCTCCTTATACTCGTCTTCCTTCGATTGGCTTTCCTTTGTATCCTTTGCTTCAGATGGCTGCTTCTCCTGTTCAGGGTCTTTCTTTGTCATTGTTTATCCCAACACAATTTGGTTGACTTTAAATCAACGGAATCATAGTAGGCTTGACGTCATATATAAATATTTATATACTGCAGAAAACATATTCAGAAAATATTTATAAATGAATGCAGCTTATACACTTGGCATGGTGTTCGCGCGCTTCCACAGGATAACTATTATCCATAGCCAGGTAAGCAACAGGTCGGATATAAATGAAAGACTAAGATGGTTCGGTGCCTCCTTGGGCCTTTTCGGGGAGAGAGACAGGGACAGCTCCTGCTTCAGGGTGTTTATTGAGCTCCTGAAGAGCAGCAGGGCAAATAAGCCAATTTCCTCAACTGAGCTTGCCTACAGGACTGGCCTGAGCAGGGGCACAATAGTGCACCACCTCAATACCTTGATGGAGGCGGGCATAGTTGTGGCAGACGCCAATAGGTATGCCTTGAGGGTTGGCAACCTGGAGTTGCTGGTTGACGAGATAAAGAAGGATACTGACCGGGCATTCTCTGACCTGAGGTTAAGGGCAAAAGAACTTGATGAGGAGCTCGGCCTTTAGTTCTCAGCTTCAATCTCTGCCATGCTTTCCTGGCCCTTGGCCCTGTGCACATGGGCATAGCTCGGGGTCACTATAATATAGTCCTCGCCAAAGCCTGCTATGTCTCCATCCACGGCTTCAGCGGTTTTCTTGAGCTTGTTTATTGCTCTTTTGAGCTCTATAAGGTCTTTTTCCTTCAGCGGCCTTATGTTCAGCAGCCCAATCGTGTTGCCTTCCCTCAGTGAGTCAAGCACAGCCTTGATGTCAGAAAAGTCCTCTATCGTAAATGGTCTAACAATCACTTTTCTGTGTCCTTCAGTTGAACTGGTGTCAAGTTCAACATACTCCTGGTCTCCTTCATTGAGCAGCTCTTCCTCTCTCCCGGATGATTCCTGGCCAGAAAAACTGGTCTTGAGCTTATCCAAAAAATTCATCTCCTTTCCCTCCCCTAGTTTAACTTTACAGTGATAATTAACAGGTTATTTATGATTATGGCAACTATATAAATTTTTTGATTTCTTTCACAATACTTATTCACAATACTTAAATAGTCTGCCCTTCCCAGAGCGTTCATGGTAAATATATCTACCCCTGTCATCATTCTTAATTTCAAGACATACAGGCAAGGCACGGGCGAGAATGCTGTTGAGCTTGCAAAAGCCTGCGAGCTTGTTGAGCAGGAGTCAGGCATTCCCATTGTGGCTGCTGTGCAGGCTGCGGACATTTACAGGGTTGTCAGCAGCGTGGACAAGCTTAAGGTCATTGCCCAGCATATGGACCCGGTTGAGCCCGGCAAGAACACGGGCTTTATCACGCCTGAAGCCATTCAGCAGGCCGGGGCGATAGGAAGCATAATCAACCACGCTGAGCACCAGTTGCCCCTGGAAAAAATCAGCGAGCTGATAAAAAGGGCAAAGGCACTGGATCTTTTCACTGTTGTGTGCGCCGACACTGCCAGGAAGGCAGGGGAGGTTGCAAGGCTTGGCCCGGACATGGTGTCGGTTGAGCCCCCGGAGCTTATCGGCACAGGGATATCGGTTTCAAAGGCAAAACCCGACCTTGTGAGATCAGTGGTTGAAAAAGTTCATGCAATAAATCCGGAGCTTCCTGCCCTGTGCGGCGCCGGGATTACAGAAAAAGAAGACGTCATAAGGGCGGTGCAGCAGGGCGCACAGGGAATCCTTCTCGCCAGCGGGGTTGTGCTGTCAAAAGACCCGGAAGGTGTGTTGAGGGAGCTCGCCGCAGGGTTCAGGTAAATTATCTGACAGTAAGGTAGAGTTTCTGCACGCTGCCGTATTGCTGCTGCCCGGAGTCTCCGTAAACATTCACATCAATCACATATGTGTCTGGTGCAGGGGCTCCCCCTCCCTGCTTTTCAGCCTTGATTATTACCTTGGCTATTTGTATTTCATGGCCTGAAATCTTGAGTGGTGCAGAGATTGGCGCTGTCAGGCTGTCCTGGGCTCCCAGATTTTTTTGCGCAGCCTCAACAGAGAATGTTCTTTCCCCATCAGCATCATTCCTTATCCCGACATTGAAAACATAGCTTTCGCCCGGGCTTGCTGTTGCCCTGCCGAACGGAGCAGAAACCTTAACCTCCCCCCTGTTAAGCTCCCGCTCTATTGCGAGCCGTTCCTGGCCGTTGTCCTGGTTCAGGATATTCTCTGCGCTGCTGAAAATCTTGAAGACTAGGGAAAGCCCCAGCCCGAATGCAACAAGGGCTATGATGAGAACCACGAGAAAGTTAGTGCTCAGCTCAACGCCCTTCCTGGAGAGACTCATTTTTGGGGAGAGGAGACTTCGAACTCTCTCATGATAATCATGATGAAAAGCACAAGCACTACAGCAGCAACCACAATCAGGTAGATTCCGTTATCAACATTTCCGGTGAACAGCTGCCAGAACGCAATTGCCAGCAGGCCCACGCCGAGCCAGAGGAACTTGTCCAGCACCAGCTTCATTATCTCGAACTCCTGCTGTGCGGTCATCTTCCTTTTTGCGCGCGGATTATTTGCTGGTTTTTTTGCTGCCATCTTATACCGTCTTTATGACTACCTGCTTGGATATTTTGCCGCCGTTGTTACCATCGAACACAAAGTTGCATACAGCATATTCCCCTGCAGCATTTCCTTTTTTGAAAATGAACTGGAAGGACCTGCTTTCACCCTGCCCTATGTCCTGCTTGGCTGATTGCGCGACAATATTGCTGCTCGCACACTCAAGTTTAGGTTCAAAGTTTTGCTTGGACCCTGAATTATACACCCCTACAGTAATCACATTATCCCTGTCTGTTTTGAGCTCGATTTCATTCGGAACAACAACAGGGTTGTCCCTTGTTGCGGGCGTGTCCGGCACGGGGATAGTGATAACATCAATCTTGCTGAACTGGCTTCTTATGAAAGCCAAACCCAGACCGAGAATCGTAACTGCGAAAATTATGATGACAACAGAATTTATCGAGACGTCAAGGCCTCCTTTCTTCGAGCGCGCAACGTCAAATAGCTTCATCAACAATACCTCTTTTTTAGTTTACTAGCCTGTTTCGTATTTATAAACTTTTCTTTTCAAATCAAGTTTGATAAACCGCAATATTTAAATACCTCCTTCAAATCCTGAAGAATCCGCATCATAATTTATCAAAGGAGGACTTTAAAAATGGCGAGAGAAAAACCGCACCTTAACCTGGTGTTCATCGGTCATGTTGACCATGGTAAATCAACCACTGTAGGCAGGCTGCTCTACGATTCCGGCGCTGTGGACGAGCAGGCAATGAGGAAGCTCAAGGAAAAGGCCCAGCAGCTCGGCAAAGGAGGGTTTGAGTTTGCATTTGTCATGGACAACCTGAAGGAAGAGCAGGAGCGTGGCCTTACAATTGACCTGGCCCACAAGAGGTTTGTTACAGGCAAGTTTGATGCTACAATAATCGATGCCCCTGGCCACAGGGACTTTGTCAAGAACATGATTACAGGCGCTTCCCAGGCGAATGCGGCAGTGCTTGTTGTTTCTGCAAATGCAAGCGATGGCGTGCAGGCGCAGACCATAGAGCATGCAAGGCTTTCCAAGATTCTGGGAGTGCAGCAGCTCATCGTTGCAATCAACAAGATGGACATGGCCAAGTATGAGCAGAAAAGGTTTGAAGATGTGAAGAAGCAGGTTACTGACCTGCTAAAGGCATCCGGCTGGAAGGTGGATGATATCCAGTTCATCGCAATAGCCTCTTATCCAGGCGACAATGTTTTCAAGAGGTCTGACAAGATGCCCTGGTACACCGGGCCGACCCTTGTTGAGTCAATCGACAGGCTCAAGGAGCCTGAGAAGCCAATCGACCTACCGCTGAGGCTTCCTATCCAGGACGTGTACAACATCACCGGCATCGGGGTTGTGCCTGTTGGCAGGGTTGAGAGCGGCATCATGAAGATTAACGATACTGTCATAGTGGTTCCTGGGCGTGAAGGCAAAGGAGTCACCGGAACCGTGAAGAGCATTGAGATGCATCATGAGCAGATGCAGCAGGCTGAGCCCGGCGACAACATCGGCTTCAACCTTCGTGGCATCAGCAAGACAGATATTGCCCGTGGGGATGTGCTGGGCCATCCGGACAAGCCGCCTGTGGTGGCAGCTGAATTCACTGCGCAGATAGTTGTCATCAACCATCCGAGCGTGATTACGGTTGGCTATACCCCTGTATTCCACATTCACACTGCACAGGTCGCATGCCAGATTACAGCTATACCAAAGAAG
>JAGVYJ010000029.1:6296-12130 GCA_018303315.1 Candidatus Woesearchaeota archaeon
GAAAACCCTGACTTCATCAAGAACGGTGACGCAGCCGTAGTCAAAATAAAGCCGATGACCCCTGTTGTGATTGAGAAGCAGGCTGAAAACCCACAGATGGCAAGGTTCGCCGTGAGGGATTCAGGCACGACTGTCGCTGCAGGAATGTGCATAGACGTAGTCAAAAAGTAATTTTTTTGCATGGTGACTCTATGGTTACCATGTCCGGTAGGTTCACAAAATGCCAAAAGCCAGAATTAAGCTAGCGAGTACTGACATTGACAAGATAAACAGGACTTGTCAGGAAATCAAGGAGATAGCTGAGAGAACAGGCGTGGACATCCGTGGGCCTATCCCCCTTCCTACCAAGCGGCTCAAGATAACCACAAGGAAGTCTGTTTCTGGAGACGGGACTGCCACATGGGACAGGTGGGAAGCCCGTGTACACAAGAGATTGATTGATTTAGGCTTAGACGAAAGAGCACTGAGATTAGTGATGAGAGTGCCCATACCTGAAGGCCTGAATATCGAGATTGAGATGATAGAGAGCTAGGGCCGGAAGCCTACATCCTGGCTTCGCTTTCCCATTCTCCTGAAAAATTCGGCTATCTTCTGCTCGTTGCGTCTCTGCTCAGCGAAAGGATAATAGCCCTCAGCGTAAGTCAAAGCCTCCCCAAGGTCGCCATCAGCAAATGCGGCGTTGGCTGCTTCCTCAAGCCTCACCATTGTTATGGGGCTATCAACAGTCACAGAATATAGCAGTGGATTCCAGCGTTCAAAAAGCCCCATAATGACCTCCCAATCCGAGAATTACAGTTTATTTAAATCTGTTGCGCTTTTGTGCTGTCTGAGCAAAGCTTTTAAATCAGAAGCCCGTTTTGCCCTGATTACGCCGCAGTCGCATAACCTGGCATTGCGCAGCCCTGGAAAGGCTGTTCCCGCAAGGGTGTCCCGGTTCAAAGTTGTGCGTGGACGCACACTCCCGTGCAATGCATGGCGTTCCTTCGGAAGCCATGCTGAACGACTTTTGGAAAACAATCACCGTTCCGTGGGGCTTTACGCCCCACATTGCGTAGGGGTGTGGCAGTCTGCCACAAATGAAAGTCCGGGCTGCGGCGTTGATTTTCCAAGAGATGTAAGTACGTACATGCCAATTTCAGTAGGAATCTTCGCCAACCGCATCAAGAATAAGCAGAACTACTACTGGCCATATCCTAGAGACAACGAATGGCTGAAGGAGAGTTTTCGAGCAGCTAAAGAGCTGGGCATAGATTTATTCGTGTTCTCTTACAATGATGTGAGGAAAACTGCTGGGAGGATTCAGGGAAGGTTCTACAATAAAAAATGGGAGAAAAAGCTTGTGCCATTCCCTGATGTGGTGTACGACAGATATTTGCTTAATACAGTGACCAGAACCAACAAGGCCGAGGAGCTGGCGAATTCCCTCATCGGGCAGAGGGTAAAATGGTTTAACAGATATGAAATCATAAAGTTATCAGGGCAGAAAGGAGAAACAGCAAAGTTTCTAAGAAAGCACGGCATCAAACATCCGGAAACAATTTTCCAGCCGACGGCGAGGCAACTGCTGGAAATGCTTCATAGGCATAATACGGTTTATTACAAGCCTGTCCTCCGCGGCGGCGGCTGGGGGATTATTATTTTCAGGAAAACAGGCAAATACACTGCTGCATTCAAGGAGCCGGGAGGCCATGGCAAATGGAAGCAAGTAAGGAAGGTCATTGCAAAGAAAAATTTTGGAATATGGATGTCTGAAATAAAAAAGAGGCTTGCGAGGAAGGGAGCCCTGATAAAGGCAACTGAACCATATATTGCCCAGCAAGGTATCAGCTTTCTTGAGTACAAAAAAAGAAGCACCGACATCAGGGCATTTTTCCAGCGCACTGGCAAAGGCAGGCCGAAGGTCCTTCTCGCCTCCCGTTTTGGCGGAAACATCGACCAGGGAGGAAATGTGGAGGATATAGATTTAGTGCTCAAGGACTTCCAGAAATCCGGCGTGAGCAGAAAAGTGCTTAGGAGGCGCATCCTCGCTGTCGTCATGAAAACCCTCAGGGCATTGGAAGACAGGTTTGGATATATTGGCGAGTTAGGCTTGGATCTTGGCATCGACGAGAAAGGCCAGGTCTGGGTGATCGAGCTGAACGGCAGGCCCTGGAAAGGCATATTCAGGCGGCTCGCAAAAAAGTATCCGGAAAAGAGAAGGAAATATCTGAAGCTCAGGGAGGATGCCATCAGGGCGCCGTTGCTTTACGCTAAGTACCTCAAAACTTCTTAAGTTTTATAAATGAACCGAGTTTCCTGCAGGAATATGGACAGTGACCAGAGCCCAGTAAGGATTATTGTGCCAGATGGTATTGAAGGCAGGTTCATTGTGGCAGTTCCTCACACAGGAAAGGAAATTCCTGAAGAGGGGATTGTCAGGGATGTCCTGGACCTGGAGAAAATAGCCATGCTGGAAGACGATAGGTTTCCCTGGGAGATATATTCTCCGCTGGTGCAGTATGGTGGGCTTGTAGTTGCCTCGAGATTCCACCGGTACGTGGTTGATTTGAACAGGTCACCGAATGAGGCAGGTGAGCAGGGTGTTCTGAGAGAGGTTAATTTCTCAGGAACCAAGGTTGTGAGGCGACCATACACAGAGCAGGAAAGAGAGCTAGTCCTGTCGAGGTACTGGCATCCCTATCATGATGCTCTGCAGAAGGCCATTGACAGCCAGTTGCAGCTTGCAAATGAACAAGGCACAGAATCAGTGTTTCTGCTGGCCGGCCACACAATGATGGGCAGGGGCACAGGCCTGCATGTTGACAAAGGTCAGCAGCGTGCAGACATCTGCCTAGGCACCCTTGATGACAAAATTGCAAGCTGTAAGGTCATAGCTGCGTTTGAAGAGGTCTTAAGAGAAAGCGCCAGAAAGGCTGGCATGAGTTTTGCCAAAAACTGGCCTTACAGGGGAAACGGCCATATAACAAGCCATTACAGCCAGCAGCAGGGTGTTGAGGTTTTGCAGGTTGAAGTCAGCCAGGATACCTGTGTCCGTGATGGCGCAATACCCGTGGTTCAAGGCATAATCGCGGAAGCAACCATGGCAGTTCTGGATGAAATGTACCGGCCTATGCCAAGCCCTCTTCGATAATTGTTTCCTCAGCAACCTCTTCTGCGAGCGCAAATTCCTCGGTTAACTTCTTGTGCTTCCATGAACCCCTTGCGAACCAGATATATGCCAGCACAAGCAGGGAACTTAGAAGTAAAGCCAGAATGGAAGGAATTGCTTATATCAGCCGTTGAGCAACAGCCGAGATGTAACACCCATTAATTAAACAGAACCCTTAAAACCGGAGCTCGTCAAATTCGACCTTCTTTTTCTCAACAAGCTCTTTAACCCTGTGCTGGTTGTTGTTCAGCTTCGACTTGCCTGTCTTAATCTCCACAAAAACTATCTTATCATCCTCAAACGCTATGCCATCGATTGGTGTGCCGAGAAACCTGAACCTGGTCTTGTCATAGGGAAAGCCCTTCATGAAAGGGACGAACTTTTCCCATGCAGAGCCGTGCTTCACCTCAAGGCTCTTCTTTTCAGATGCAATGCCTACCAGCTCAGCCTGCATTGATGCAAGCTTCTTTGAGAGCCGATAGAGAATTACCAGCAGCAACACCAGCATTGCAGCCAGGAGGGAAGCTGCCAGCGCAAGAAAATCTGCCATATGGGACCCGGGGCTTGCTTGGTATATATTGCTTTCGAACCAAAAACTATAAAAGGAACCCCCCATCCCAAAAAATCCCGTATGCCACTATTTGCGTTGCGGGAGCTTTTTGATGCTATTGTGATGTCCCTGGCCATAGGGTTCATCTTCTCGGACGCATTCAGGAAGCCTGTTACAAGCTATGATCCTCTGAAGCAGCTTTCAGGAAGATTCAGCTGGAACGACCTGCTCTATGCTGCATCCATCGCCGCCCCTGCTGTGATATTGCATGAGCTCGCACACAAGATGGTTGCCCTTGGTTTCGGGCTCAGCGCAGTTTTCCAGGCTGCATACCTCTGGCTGGGCATTGGGGTATTCCTGAAGCTGATAGGCTCAGCATTCATTTTTTTCGTTCCTGGCTTTGTCTCTGTGCAGGGCAGCGGCTCTGCCATGGCGCATTCACTGATTTCTGTGGCCGGGCCATTGGTCAATGCTGTGCTCTGGGGAGGCTCCTGGCTGGCCCTGAAGCAAAAATGGGTTTCCAGGAAACATATCCCTTATGCGATAGCCACAAGGAAAATAAACATGTTCCTGTTCATCTTCAACATGCTGCCAATACCTGGCTTTGACGGCTTCAGCTTCTATGCCAGCGTCCTCAGTGCAATGGGGGTGCTGTCATGAAAAAGGACGTGAAGTGGATAATTGTTACAGGCGGGGTGCTTTCAGGCATTGGCAAGGGCACTGCTGCAGCCAGCATCGGCAAGCTGCTCAGCCTGAATTTCAAGGTTGTGCCGATAAAGTGCGACGGCTACATCAATGTTGACCCCGGCACCATGAACCCTTTTGAGCACGGCGAGGTCTTTGTGCTGGACGATGGCGGGGAAGTTGACATGGACTTCGGCCATTACGAGCGGATGCTCGACATAAATGCCACATCCGAGCAGAGCATAACAACCGGCAAGGTCTTTGGAGGGGTGATAAGGAAAGAGCGGGAAGGCAAATTCCTCGGCAAGACGGTGCAGGTAATCCCCCACATCACCAATGATATTCTTGAAAGGTTCGAAAGGGTTGCTGAGGAGCAGCAGGCTGATGTCATACTGGTAGAGATTGGCGGCACTGCAGGAGACATCGAGAATTCATGGTTCATTGAGGCAGCCAGGCAGCTCAAGCACAAGGTCGGGGAAGGCAACATATGCTATGTGCACCTGAGCTATGTGCCATTCCTTGATTCAGTCGGCCAGCAGAAGACAAAGCCTGTGCAGAGGGACGTGCAGCACCTTAGGGAGAATGGAATTATCCCTGACATAATAATTGCAAGGAGCAGGAATCAATTGCATAAGGAGTCCAAGGAAAAGATAGCCCTGTTCTGCGACGTTCCCCTTGAGGCAGTGATTTCAGCACGGGACATAGAAAGCGTCTACCAGGTTCCTGCGATATTTGAGAAGGAAGGCCTGCTTGATTTTTTGGCAAGAAAATTCAGTTTCAAGCCCAAGACCGACCTTGCAGAATGGAACCGCCTTGTAAACAGGATACTGAAGCCAGCCAAGGAGGTCAATATTGTGATTGGCGGCAAGTATACAATGCTTAATGATTCATACGCCAGCCTGATTGAGGCGCTCATTCATGCAGGGGCGCATTTCAATGCCAAAGTAAACATCAGGTTCATCGAGACTACGGATATCGAGACAGGAAAAGTCACCGTCAGGGAAGCGACAAAGGGGGCAGATGGCATCATAATCCCCATAGGCTTCGGCTCAAGGGGCGTTGAGGGAAAGATTGCCTGCGCCCAGTACGCTCGGGAGAACAACATCCCTTACCTTGGGCTTTGCTATGGCATGCAGCTGGCTGTGGTTGAATTTGCCAGAAACGTCTGCGGTCTTAAGGATGCGCACACAACTGAGTGCGAGCCTAAGACACCCCATCCTGTAATTGACATCCTGCCGGAGCAGAGGAACATAACAGACAAGGGCGGCACCATGCGCCTCGGCCTCTACGAGGCAGTGCTCAAGCCCGACACTATTGTGCAAAAGCTCTACGGAAAAGGCAAGGTTGCAGAGAGGCACAGGCACAGGTACGAGGTCAATCCGGAATATCATGAAATTCTGCAGAAGCACGGACTTGTATTGTCAGGAACCTCGGAAAATGGCCGCCTTGTGG
>JAGVYJ010000030.1 GCA_018303315.1 Candidatus Woesearchaeota archaeon
CGTGGTTCCTTTACACTCATATACTGAACCTCTCATTCGCCATGCCGTTCACTCACAGCTTCGGCAATGTGCTCAGCCGCGGCCATGTCTCCATTTTCCAGACACTGCTGCTGATACTCTGGTCGGTGAAGAACGTTTTCCTGTGGGTTTTGCCGCCCTTCTTCCTTTTAGTGGCTTACGCCGTAGCTAAGAGAGCAAGGGCTTACCTCCGGACACGGAAGCTTGAGCTTCAGGACTATCTTGTGCTCAGCGGCATATTCACCTTTTTCCTGTTCACCTTTGTCCAGCAGACAGCATACGGCTTCCCGAAGTATTTCATAGCCATGATGCCTGCCTTCTGCGTCATAGCCGGGCAGGAAGCTGCACAGCTGGTTTCAAGAATAAAGAAGTTTGAGCCTTACCTGCCTGCCCTGGCACTTATCGTGCTGGCTTTCAATTTCCTTGCTTTGAAGGACCCTTTCCTCGAGCATAACATCTTTTACACACAGTCCATAACCTTCAGCGCAAGCCCCTCGATATACATTTTCTCGAACATAAACAGCCTGATAATTGTCATTTTGCCCCTGCTGCTGGCCCTCACCCTTCTCATGGCGATGAGAAACAGCAATGCATTATTCCTTTCGCTCGCAATAGTGATGATTGCAATGGCTTTGTCGGTAAACATAATGCAGGCAAAGGCCGGCTATTCAACAACCTATGGCTACGGCCAGCAGGGAATGGAGAAGGCAGCAGGATATGTAAAAGCCCACACTTCAGAGAATGACACCATAATCTCGCGCTCGGACATAGCCTATTACGCAGCCAGGAAATACTACATGTCCTTCCCGGCAAGGCAGGAGTTAATAGATAATTTCTACCCAATAATAAACTCACAGAACGTCACCTATATTGTGACAAGCCCTTCAGAAAAGCTTCCTGACTTTTCAGCCAACTTCACATCAGATGCCGAGTTCGGCCATTTCAAAATTTACAGGAAAATCAGTCGTTCTCCACCCTTGGCGCAAGGATGAAGCTAAGCATGACCTTGTCGATTGTGTGGTAATCTAATTTGACAGGATAGTCCTTGTTAAACTGTATCTTTACACTCTCGCTGACCTTGCTTCCCTGAATCATCTTCTTCAGGTATTCCACAGAATACTTGGCCCTGATAGTCCCTTTCTGCTTGCTGGTAACCTTCGTCTTCTTCCCATCCTTGAGCTCTATGCTGGCATTGCTGAGGTCTCCCTCTGCATCCACCCTGAACGCGCCGCCGTCAGCCACAAAGCTAACGGATTCAGCAACTATGTCAGCATCCTCAATGGCTTCCGTGAAGGTGGCTGCCTCAGTCTCCACCTGCACCGGAAACTCCAGCTCAGGCACTTTCTGCGCCTTCTCCTCAAGGTCGATTATCGGCAGTGAGAAGGTCCTCGTTGAGTTTCCCCTCAGCTGAACCTTCAGCTTTGCATCATCCTGCACTTCAATGGACACCATGTCATTGGGCCCTGCCCTCCTGAGAATCTGCTTGAGGTTGTTGAGGTTAATTGCAAGGTTCTGCTCCTTGTCAACCTTGTATTCGGTAAACGCGCTGCTGAAGAGCTTGAACACCACCATGGCAACGTTGGCAGGGTCCATGGCCACGAGCTCAATGCCTTCTTTCGTGACCTTGAAATTCGCCTCATTGACCAAATCAGAGATTATTGATACGCTTTCCTTCAGGTATTTCGGTTCCGCAATTGTCAGCTTCATCCAGAATACACCCCCTGTGAAGTGATAAAGGAGAACACGGGGCATTTATATACTTTGCGAATTAGGCAAGCCTGAAGCGCTGGCCATCGTTCATGAGGTGGATGTTTTTCTCAGGCAGCAGCCTCATCTCCAATGCCAGGCTTTTGACGCTGCTCCTCTTCTCCAGGTCGCCATGCGCAGGAACAAGGTTCCTGGGCCTTACAAGGGCAAGGAAGTCCCTTATGTCCTCGCGTGCGGCATGCCCGGAGACGTGCACGTCATGGAAAATCCTTATCCCTGTCTTCCTGAGCACAGCCTCCAGCGCTTCCCGGTTCTTCCTGTTAGTCTCGGTAGGTATGACCTTGCATGAAAAAATCAGGCTGTCGTTCTCGTTAAAGGAAAGATTCAGATTTCCCCTTGCTATCTTGTCAAGCACGCTTCCGGGCTCGCCCTGATGCCCTGTCACCACAAGCAGACTTTTTGTTTTCTGAAGTTTCTGCAGCCGTTTCTCTATCTGCCTCTGATACCTGTCCAGCTTGACATCCTGTCTGAAATCAACAACCTGCACATCCTGGGCTGCAATGACGTATTTTCCAAGGCTTCTTCCAAGGAAATATATCTTCCTGTTGAGCTCCTTGCCCAGCTCCACAATGCTTTTCAGCCTTGCAATATGTGAAGCAAACGTGGTGACCACTACAAGCCCTTTCTCTAGGTTAGCTCCCAGGAGTATGTCCTTGAGCATCTGCTTTGCCGTGGCTTCAGATGGGGTCTTCCCGAGCTTACCGGCATTGGTGGAATCCGTGATAAGGCAGGCAACCCCCTTGTCACCGAGCTCCTTCAGCTTCTCGTAATTTGGCTTTTTCCCAAGAGTGGGAAAGTTGTCAAGCTTGAAGTCATTGGAGTACATTATCACCCCATATCTTGTGTGGACAGCCACTATCACTGTATGTGGCGTGGAATGCGTGACAGAGACAAACTCTATCCTTATGTCTTTGTTGAGAGTGTAATGCGAATTTGTTGTAAGCCTTAAAATCTTGTTCTTCAGGCGGATTTTCTCATCCCTGAGTATGGTTTCAAGCACTGCTGCAGTGAATGGCGTGCAGATGACAGGGCAGTTGAACTTGTTGGCAAGGTAGGGAATTGCCCCTGCATGGTCGAGGTGCGCGTGCGACGGTATTATCAGTCTTACCTTGTCCATCCAGTCCTTAATCTTGCTTATGTCAGGCACGGCATTGGACTCCATCAGCAGGTCAGCGCTGACCTTCACCACATCCTCCCTCTCGGTGCTTGCAATGTAGTTCTCCATGTGCAGGCCCATGTCGAAAATTATGACATCGTCATCTATCTTCACAGCCGTCATGTTCCGGCCTATCTCGTCATACCCGCCCACTGTGCATATTTCTATTGTCATTTCAGCTCTGTGTATTTCCTGTTGACTCCCTTCGAAAGCCCGACAGGGTATTTTTTCTCGTTTATCCTGAGTTTCTCGTTGAATGCGGTTGTCAGGTCTATGCCTATCTCATCAGACAGCAGGAGCACAGCCATAAGGACATCTGCAACCTCATGGCTTAATTCCTTTTTCTTTTCAGGATTTGCCAGGATTTCCTTAATCTCTTCATTTGATTTGAACTTGAAGTGCTCCAGCACCTCGCCGACTTCCGTAGCCAGGTCTAAGGCCACATCCTTGGGGTTGTGGAACTGCTTCCAGTCCCTGTCATTGATGAACTTCAGGAATCTTTTCCTTAATTCAGCTACCGTCGTTTTGTCATCCATTTCAGTCAAAATGTAATGCGGGGGAAGGGACATTCAATGTGACACACTGATTATCTCCTCTGTCAAAAGTTCGTGCCATTTCGCAAAGCTAACATGGCACTCGACTGGAGGCGTAGCAGCCTGCCACAAATTCGAACCCTTGAACCCACTAAGGGATCAGATTCCACATCAGTGGGTGGTCATTGGCGTTAGCCTCCCCACTCAAGTTATCTTGAGTCTGACGCATTTGGCCAGGCTTTGCTACCCCCGCATTAACTGAGCAGAACAAGTTAAAGGTATTTAAAAGTTGTTAAAATCACCTCCGTTCACCATAAAATTTATAAGCCTCGTCACTGTTAAAGCAGTTGATGCCTAAGCGCGAGAATTTTCGAAAAGAAGTTACGGGCTGGCAAAAAAAGGGCATTATCTCTTCTTCTCAGGCTCAGGCTATTCTTGCTGAGTATGGCTTAGCTGAGAAACCTGCCAAGGTGAGTGTGCCCAAATCGGATAAGAAAGAAAACAAACTTATCACAGTAATCTCAACCATTGGTGCACTTTTGATCGGCCTCGGAGTGATTCTTTTTGTGGGCTCAAACTGGCAAGTTATCCCGACAATTGCCAAGCTCATTATCCTTTCCGGTGGAACTTTCGCCACTTACTTTGCAGGCTGGAAACTGCAATATTCAGGCCATCCAAAGGCAGGACATTCGCTTTTGTTTCTGGGCTCTCTTTTTACCGGAGCCACGATATTTTTGGTAGCACAAATATTCAATATCCAGGCAAATATCCACTGGCTTTTACTTCTTTGGTTCATTGCTGTCGCTCCATTAAGCTATGGCTTTAACTCCAAACCTACCCTGATTTTGAGTCTACTGATATTTGCAGGCTGGCTTGGCTTTTATATCGGACAAGGTGTTAATTATGACAAAGTGGATGCGTCCTCAATACAGATTTTGTTCATGTTCTATGGCTTAACCCTGTTCGGCGTAGGTTATCTTCATGAAAGAACAAAGTTCAACTTTTTTTCACGTGCTTTCCAGGGTTTCGGCATGTTATTCACATTATCAACTCTGTACGTATTCTTAATTTCTGTTTCAGAATCTTGGAACTCTTATTTTAGAGTCACCAACCAAGGATTGTTCCCTCCTTTTTGGTTGTTTTATGTGTTTTTTATTACCGCATTAATCAGCGTTTCAGCTTCCGTCTTCTACATGCATCGTGGCAAGGGCAAAATTCATGAAGTAGCTTGGAATTTATTGGCATTCTTATCTGTTCTTGCCGCTTGGTTTGGCAATCCGTTACTCCCAAATATTGCTTCCACAGGAGCCTATTGGGGTTACGTGATAATATTCCATTCAATCTTTTTCGCTTTAGTGCTGCTCACCATATTTTCAGGCTATCACCAAGGAATCTCTTCATATGTGAATATCGGTTTATTGTTCTTTGTATTATATATCCTTTATCTCTATTTCACGACTTTTGTTAAGTATTTGCCCAAATCTCTTGCATTCATAATTGGCGGCATCATACTTTTAGCGGGTGGGTGGTTCCTTGAAAATAAGCGAAGGGAAATTATTCAACAGATAGAGCGTAAGTAGTATGTATAAAAAATTCTTGCTAATGATGGCATTTCCTGTTATTGTAATATCAGGGTTGCTTGCTTTCAAACTATTTACAGTAGTTACCGGAGAGGACATTGTGCTTGAAACTCGGCCTGTTGATCCAATAGATCTATTTCGAGGAAGATATGTAGCGCTCAGATACCAAATTTCAGAATTAAATTTAGATGGATATCCTGCCGGCGGTTCTTTTCAATATGGCGACACAATATATGCAACATTATCGAAAAAGGATGAATACTGGGACATCGATAATATTTTTAACAAAAAGCCTTCTTTAGCCGATAACCAAGTTTGTCTTAGAGGAACAGTCCGTTACTCATACGGCTCAACAAGCCCCATAGATTGGGGCATTGAAAGCTTCTTTCTGCCAGAAGATAAAGCAAAAGAAGTTGAAAGCCAGCGATGGGCAGGCAACCTCACATCAGCAGTTGTAACCGTAGACCAATTTTGCAATCCTGTTCTGAAATCCCTTATTGTTGGAGGGGAAACAGTTACGATTAACTAAGCCTGCTTAGCTCATTCTCGATATCCTTCAGCTGGGTCTCGAGCCTTGCTATCTCATCCACTTTCTTCGGCTTCTCGGGAATCTTTGGCGCTACTTTCCCTTTCGGCATGGGAACAGGGGCCTTTTTGGCCCTCAGAATCGGGAAGCTTAGCCTAATCTGGGCAAGCTCCTTGTGGAGGCCTGTTATTGCACGCTGAAGCCTTTCCATCTCCTTGTATCGCTCTGCCCTGGCCTGCCTGAAACTTTCCTGCTTCTTCAGCAAAAGAATATTCTGCTTCCTCATCTCAAGCAGTTGCCGCCTGAACTGGTTCGGCTCCTTGAGCAGTACATAAAGTTTGGCGTTCATTGTGCATTCAGCGAGCTGTCAAGCTGCTCCAGGGTTTGCTGCATGTTCCTCACTTCCTGCTCCCACTCGGCAACTTCCTTGTCTTCCTGTTCCTTGAGCTCCTTTATCTTCCCAAGAATCGAATTTGCTTCCTCCAGCTGCTTCCTTATGCTGGCCATGGTCTTCTTCACAACCTCGATTTTTTCTATCTTGACAAATATCTGGCTCATTTTGGTCACCCGAATAATACTCTGTCAGCGGTATTAAGGTTCTGCTCCATCTTCTCCAACCCTCCCTGAAGCAGTTCATATGCGCTGTCCTGTCTTGCTATCAGCTCAGCATCTCGTCCTGCTTCAGGGCATCCTCTTCCCGTGTGAGCTGGTCAATCCTGCCGACAATCATCCTGCAGTGCTCTTCCTCGAGGAAGACTTCCCCTGTCTGCCTCGCAGGCTGCACCTCAGCAGGCTTCTGCTCAGGGGCTGGCTCTGTCCTGAATGCAGGTTTTGCCTGCTCAAAATGCTGAACAGGCCTGGCTTCCCTGGCTGGTTCCCGCATAAGCGCATCAAATTCAGGCAATGGGCTGGGCTCAGCAACTTCCTGCCTTATGCTCACCCCTGGCCATGCCGGAGGCACCGGCGGACCTGAAATAGAAGGCAGCATTTCCATGTCCTCTTTTGCTCCAGCGCTCTCAAGGCTCGGCAGATCAGAGCCGAAATCAGGAACATCTGATGCCTTTGCAAACTCAAAGGTTTCCTTGTCCTTTTTCCCTTTTTTTAGAAATCCGAACAAATCCATCCCAACAATTGGAAGTTAGGCTGGAAGCCTATTAAAGATTTTGGGAGTATTTTATAATGGTGACATGCCCGGCAAAGGTTTATATAACCCGAATCCAGCCAGTACTGCATGAAAGCCCTTGCTATACTGCCTGAAGGACTGGAGCAGGTTGGAATCAACGAAGTAAGCAGGGTTATTGGAATCAGGGCCGAGGCAGTGCAGGGAGCTGTGCTTTTCGATGCCGAACTTAAGAAACTATGCGAGCTTGCATACAGAGGCCAGGCCTTCAGCAGGGTTGTTCTGCTTCTGGCAGATGCTCAAAGGCTTGACGAAATAAGCCTGTCAGGCCTTTCCAGATGGTTTTCCCCTGGCGACACTTTCTGCGTGGAATGCATCCATGTCGACTCATCAGCAACATCCCTGGAAATAGTTCCTGCAGTGGCCGCTGCGGCAAAGGAAGACATGCCTTCGCTCAAATTGGACCTCAAGCAGCCAAAGCACACCCTTTTTGCATATGTAGCGAAAGACATCTGCTGGTCAGGAATCGACCTGTCAGGATTTGATCTTAGCAAAAGGGCCTACAGGATTTTTACCCACCCTGCCGGGCTTAAGGGCAATGAGGCCTTTGCAGTGCTCAGCATGGCAGGCTGCAAGCCAGATTCAAGGCTGATAAACCTGCAGTGCAACGACGGCAGCATAGCTATAGAGGCAGCGCTGATGCGCTCAGCAACATCACCTTTTTTTTATGAAAAGAAAAATTTCTCATTCGTAAGCCTTAAGGCAGCTGACAGCAAATGGTTTGAGCAATGGGACGCCCGAAGGACCGAAGCGCAAACTGTTTTTGCATTTGACTCCAGCATGAACTGGGTT
>JAGVYJ010000034.1 GCA_018303315.1 Candidatus Woesearchaeota archaeon
TCAATTGAGGCATTCACCCCAGGGAAGATATTCAGGGCTAACAACGGCATACTTTTCTTTGACGAGCTCAACAGGTGCCCTGAAAAGCTGCAGAATGCGTTGCTGCAAGTGCTCGAGGAAGGCAGGGCAACCATAGGCAGCTATGACATTGACCTTGAGGCAGAGTTCCTGCTGATTGGAACAATGAATCCCGAGGATACAAGCACCGAGAAGCTTTCAGATGTATTCCTCGACAGGTTCGACCTCATTTACATGAAGCACCCGGAAAGCCAGGGGATAGAGCTGCAGATTGTCAAGACAAAAGGCAAGAACATCGCCCCCTATCCGGAAAGCCTGCTGAATTTCATGGTTTCCTTCATGAGGGGGCTGCGCAGCCACCAAAAGCTCGAGAAGGTGCCGAGTGTCAGGGCATCCATAGGGCTTTATGACCGGAGCCAGGCCATGGCAAAAATCAGGAGGCATGAGAAGGTAGCCTACCAAGACCTCAATGATGTGGTGGTTTCTGTACTTTCTCACCGCATAAGGCTGAAGCCGTCATTCAAATACCTGATGTCCAATGATGACTTTGTGCAGCAGGAATTCTCAAAATTCTCCAAAGGGGCGCAGGAAGACGGTGATGTTCCCTGACAGGGGAGCAGGGAGCACGAGCGTAGACACGGTCCAGCAGATAGATGAAGTGCAGGGAAAACTGAGCAGGGACATTACAGACCAGAAGCTGATGCACTCTGTGTTCGAGAACGACAGGAACACGATTGAGGACGGGAAGCTGATTACAGAGGCCCTGAACCAGGGCATTTCCAGCATCACCCCTGACATTTTCTTCGAGAAGCTTGTCAGGAACTACAGCCTTGCCAAGCAGCTTTACGGAGAGCGCCTGATAAGGCTGGCGACGGGCTATGATCCAGACTATGTGGAGAGAAACCTGAAAGTGCCTGAATTCCAGAGGCAGCTGAAAAATACTGTCGGGGCTGCACTGCGCAGGTTCAGGAAGGAAGGCTATCTTGATAAGGAAGGCTCGCTAACTGAAAGGGCCAGGGAGCTTGCCATGCTCACACTGTATACCGAAGAGCTGGACAGGATAACGCCAAAAGGGTTTTTTGGTGAGAAAAGTGTTAAGCAGCATAGCCATTATGGCGTGAAGGCGTCCCTGAGGCCGTTCCATAAGGACAGGTACAGGGACATTGCAGTCAGGAGCACGGTAAGGCGTTCAGTCAGGCGCGGGCACGATGCTGTGCAGAAAGAGGACCTGGTGGCATATGACCGGGAACAGCGGGGCATGAGCAAGGTGGTTTACTGCCTTGACGCATCAGGCAGCATGCGCGGGGAGAAGCTGACCCAAGCCAAGAAGGCAGGGATTGCGCTTGCATACAAGGCAATCCAGGAGCAGGACAGAGTTGGCCTGCTGGTTTTCTCCGACGAGATTGAGGCGAAAATCGAGCCTACCAGCGATTTCCCCCAGCTTGTAAGGGCAATCACCTGCATAAGGGCAAAGCAGCAGACAGACATAGCCAAGTCAATGCTCGAGGCGGTTGAACTGTTCGGTGACGACCACAGCTCCAGGCATCTCATCCTTCTCACAGATGCCATGCCCACCGTAGGGGAAAAACAGGACACCCTGAAAGCAGCGTCAATAGCCAAGGCCGGCAACATAACAATAAGCCTTGTCGGATTCAACCTCGACAAGGAAGGAAAAGCGCTGGCACAGCAGATAACAGAAATCGGCCAGGGGAAGCTTTACCTGCTCAGCCAGCTGGACGAAGTGGACAGAATCATACTGGAAGACTACTACCAAAGCCGGAATTAGCGGCCAAGCTTCTCTTCCACGGCCTTGAAGGCATCATCTATTTGCTGGGAACTCCAGCCTACGTTACGGAGGTTCCTCCTTATTTTGCCCTTTGACTGGTTGCTTTTTGTCATGGCAAGATAGATGTAATCCTCGAGCTGTCTTGGGTGGCTTTCTGAATCCGGAGGGGAGTAGCTTTTGAGCATTGATTCTATTTCGTCCATTTTAACATCGTGCATAGCATCCTCGACGACAGACTCGGGCCAGCCGGCAGTCTCCAGTTTAAGTTCAATTTCCTTTTTTGACTGGTCGCCTTTGGCTGCTGATTTAATGTACTTTGCAAGGCTCTTTTCATCCGCCTTTGAAATCCCACCTTCAGCCTCCATGGCCCTTGGCCTTGCTGCCCTTTCATACGTTATCCTGGCTTTAGGCCTGCGGCCGGAAAACGCCTTTCTCACTTTTTCCAGGGTAATGACCGTCCCGACCATGACAAAGGATATCAGGAATACCGCACCAGCAAGCAGTCCAACGCGTTCCATCACCCTGTTGATGGAGGAGGCCGAAGGCCGCCCAGCTTCTGTTTCATTCAGCTGCTCAATAGCTGAGCCGGCTGCGGGCACAGTAACATTGGAAACAGCAGCCGTGGTAACTTTGGGAACCGCAGGGGGTTCCCTTATTGAAATTGCGAAAACGCTTAATGAGTTTACTGTTGCCTGATAGTAGGCAAATTGCGAGTCGGCAGAAAGCCTTCTGGTATCGACATCCTGCCATACAGAGCCTGCCAGGTGCTTAAGCACCACATCATCGGCAAGATAGCCCTGCGCGGTGTACCAGCTGGCAGGCACCCTGAACTTTATGCTCAGTGAATTAAGCGCACTGAGCAGCACCTCATTTGCATCAAGCTCATAAAACTGGTATACTGGCTTAGTGGGCTGGGGCCCACTAAGGGAAAGAATTTTCTTTATATGCAGGTCAGCATCCTCAACAGCGCTGTTGACATTGACCACAACAGTTGTTATATCGAGGTTGTCGTTGTTGATGTCAATAACCTTGGGCGACCTTGGCGTTGCGCTGAATATGAAAATTTCAGAAGTGGAAGGAGTGCTTGAGGATGAACTTGAGCCCCCGCCTCCTCCGCCTCCTGACGGGGAAGGTGAGGCCGGGGGTGAGGATGCAACAAAAGACAGGGATGAATTTAAGGTTACGGCATTTCCTGCTGAATCATTAACAAAAAAGTGCTGCATTGTATAAGTGCCTGCGGTGGAAGTTGAGGAGTAAGTGGCTGAATACTGCAGCAGGGAACTGCTATAGGACATCGTGAGGTTGCTTTTCGAGCCGGAAGGGTTTGAAACCTGGACAAGCCCGGAAGCAATGTCAAAATTATCCGAGGCATTGACATAGATTGTCACGCTCCCGCCTGTGGTTATTGAGGCTGATGAAAGGGAATCATTGGCGACAACAGGGCTGGTGTTGTCGAATGTAATGCGGTAACTCAGGGTTGAATTCAGGTTGTTTGCCAGATCGTATGCAGTAGCGTTGACAAAATACCGGCTGTTGTTGCTGAACTGGGACATGGCTGAAAAATTAAGAGACGTAGTGCCGCTGAGGTTCGTCATATTGACAAGTGATGTGGCATTGTACAGGAAGAAGCTGATATTTGCCAGGTAGAGGTCTCCTGCAGTTACGTTGACGAAAACAGGAACCGGGTTTCTTGAGTAAGTGTTGTTTGAGACCGAATCGGCGCTGAAAGAAATATTCGGAGAAGCTGTGTCGATGACCACAGTCCTTGTTCCTGTGGAATTAGTGAGGGCGACAACATCCACTGCAGTGACATTATAGCTGTAGTTCCCGTCTGCTAATTCGGAATAAGTGAGGTTGGTTTCAGCTGAGGTGACATTACTGACAAGGTTTCCGAGCTGGTCAAACAGGTAGAATGTGACATTGCGGAAATTATTGTCGGAAACAGATGCATTGACTGCCAGGCTTGATGACTTCTGGAAACTGTTATTTGAGGGAGTGGGATATGCAAAACTGATAGAGGGGCTTGTTCTGTCGACGATTAAGGTGTAGTTGCTGCCGGAGAAACTGCACTTGCTGTTTTCGTCGCACACCTGGACGTTCCACCTGAAAATCCCTTCCGGGGTTTCATTGGTGAACAGCAGGTTGGTCGAGCTGTTTGATATCATGCTGTCATTTGATGCGTTAATCTGCCAGTTGCCTGTGAAGTTGGCCCACAGGGAAGCGTTTGAGATGCCTGAGGCTGCTGAAGTTGAATAATTGAATGTCAGGTTAAGCAGGTTCACAGCGAGGCCGTTCTGTGGAGAAATGAGCGAGACATCAGGAAACGAGTAATCAACTGTGATTGAGGTGTTGAGGCTCAGCCGGATATTGCCTGCATAATCATAAGCAACCAGAGATATGTTGTACGGCCCATCAAGTGCGGGAGACAGGTTCAGAATGATTGACCAGTTGCCAGAGCCGGATGTGCGGTTTACGCCAGGAATCGGGGTTAAGGCAGTCACGTTGGTGGAGGAATTGAAAAGCTGCACAGATACATTGATTACCTGGCTCAATGAATCGTTGGCCACGGCAAAAATAGTCAGGTTTTCCGTGGTCTGGGTCATGCCGGCAGCCGGAAGGATGACTGAAACATTCGGGGCTGTGGTGTCAAGCACGAATGTGTAATTGGCTGCGAAGCCGCAGTTTGTTATATTAGCCAGGTCGCACACCTGCACATTCCAGGCGTATATACCCTCGCTGAGATTGGTCGGATTGAGAGTGGCCTGCTGGTTGTTTGTCAATGCTGATGTGTTTGTTGTGTTTGCGGCCCATACTCCTGTGCCATTATACCAGAGGGAGGCATTTTTCAGGCCTGAGACATCATTTGCGGTAAAGAGGTATGAGATGTTCCCTGATGACAGGTTTGCCCTGTCCACAGGACTGTTCAGTGTGACCTCAGGTGCTGCCTGGTCAATGGCCTGCAGGGCTGCAAAAGCATTTATTCTCGAGAAATTAAGGTTTGTCTGCTGTGTGTCATTGATTTGCGTGCCTGTGGACTTAAGCGCGCCTGCATAGTAAGAGGGCAGCTTCGGCGCCAGGCCCTCCAGTGACTTATACTGGCGAAGCAGTGCAATCACCCCGGAAACCATAGGAGCTGCCATTGATGTGCCGCTCCTGTCCTCAAAACCGCCGCCGTTCTTTGTGGAGGTTATGACAGAGCCGGGAGCAAGAAGGTCAAGGAATGATGCCCTGTCCGTGAAACAGGTTATGTTGTCTGACGATGTTGCAGAGTCTGTGCAGCTTGCCTGAGCCCATGTCTGTGAGCCGACATTCGCATCATATGTCGCGCCCACCGATGTTGCGTTGGCGATACAGGCAGGGGCTGCCATGGCGGTATAGTTGCCGTCGTTTCCTGAAGCGGCTACAACACTGATGTTGCCTGCCACGGCATTATTGACGGCATCCCTGAAAGTATTAAGGCCAGGCTCGCTGTCACACACCGTGGAGTAGAGGCTTGTGGTGCCCAGAGACATAGAAATGACTGTTATATTGTACTTACTTGCATTGCTGGTGCACCACTCAATTGCTGAAATTATGTCAGCAGTATTTCCATTTCCGGTATTGTCAAGAACTTTCAGGGCGACTATGGTGGCATTCGGCGCCATTCCCTTATAGGTGTAATTCGTGGAAGCAACTATCCCTGCAACGTGCGTGCCATGGCCGTGGTCATCTATGGGGTTGGCATCATCGTTAACAAAGTCATAGCCGCTGAGAACTTTTGTGCAGTTACCTGCAAGAAAGGATTCATTGCTGCAAAACCCGAGGTCAGAATGATTATAGTCAACCCCTGTATCGATTATGCAGACCGTCTGGTATTTGCCTGTTATGTTCTGGCTATCCCAGAGTTCCAGCCTTACAGTTGTTGCGTTCACGATGGGGTCTGCCTGCTGGAGGAAAGCACGAACAGGATAATTAAGGGACACTGACTCAACAAACGGGTTATTCTGCAAGGCCTGCAAACCTGCACCAGTGACCGTTGCAGAGAAGCCGTTAATTATGGAAAACTGCCGCTTTACGGCAATGTCAGAAGCGTATGCGGCGTTTACAGCTCCGGCCCGGGAATAAAGGCTCTGGTGCCCGGGGCTGAGCCTGACAATTACGCTGACAGAATCCTCTTGGGCAAGGGTTGATGAAACATCATTGGCAACTATTGCAGCGAGGGCAATCTGTGAGCAGAGAACAAGAACAATTGCATAAATAACTGCGAACCTCATGATAAGCTGGCATAGCCTCCCGTATATATACCTTATGAAAAAGGAAAGAAGTCAGCTACTTGCCCTCATTCTGCTTCTTGTAGAGAAAGTACGCTCCACCAAGCAGGATGAGTATCAGGACTATTACTATTATGGTTGTGTTTGACAGCTTCACCTTCTGTGGGCGCCTCAGCCTCCGTAGGTGCAGCAGCAGGTGCCGTTACTGCCCCTATGGCGAAGTAGCTTAAACTGGGCGATACCGCGGAATATGTGACCTGTGAAGCCGAACTGGCAACCACTCTGGTAGCCAGGGATGTCCATGCACCATTAGCGTAATGGTATAGGGCTACATCATTCATGTCTACTCCCTGAGCCTGTATCCAGGAAACAGGGACAGTGAACTGCAGGGTTACCTGGTCCACGTCAGCAGCCGGAAGGTTGGTAGCTGTGATTTCAAAGTATTGGTAGGCTGTGAATGCCGGCGTTCCTGTGCTGGCAGGCTGTGCTGTTAGGCTTTCGGTGCTTACTTCAACATTGGTGTGCGCTGCCTTTGCAACCAGCTTCATGA
>JAGVYJ010000035.1 GCA_018303315.1 Candidatus Woesearchaeota archaeon
AGCCTTCCTGCTCCATGGGCAGTCGAACCGAATGTAAGCTCTTCGGCTTTTGCAGAGCCCACCAGCACATAGCTCGCAGTGCCCATGCTTCCTGGTATCAATACGGGCTGTCCCACAGCGCTGTACGCCTCGGGTATGTCTGCTCCCCGCTCCGGGCCAAAGGACCTTGTCGCCCCTTTCCTGTGTATGCATACCTCCCGCTGCTCGCCATCCACCTTGTGCTTCTCAAACTTTGCAAGGTTGTGGGCTACATCATACACCTGCTCCATTCCTTCATCATTGCCCATAATAGCCTTGAATGCATCCCTGCATGACTGGGCAATAACCTGCCTGTTGACGAAGGCGAAGTTCAGGGCAGCGCACATGGCCCTGTAGTAATCCTGTGCAGCCTGTTCCTGTATTGGGCCGCAGGCAAGCTCCCTGTCAGGAAGATGCCCTGTGCCGTATTGCTGCTCCATCCTGCTGATATAGTCAGTGGCAATTTGGTGCCCAAAGCCACGGCTGCCGCAGTGTATCATGACAGTGACCTGCCCCGGCTCTTTCAGGCCGAATGCAGCTGCGATTTTTGGGTTGAATATCTGGTCGACTTTCTGTATCTCCACGAAATGGTTTCCTGAGCCCAATGTCCCTATCTGGTTTATTCCCCGCTGCTTTGCCGTATTGCTTACCTTAGAGTAATCCGCTTTCAGGAATCCGTTTTCCTCGGTCCTCGCCTTGTCCTCGGCATTCCCGAATCCATTATCCACTGCCCACTGGGCGCCTTTCTCTGACAATTCAGCAAGCTCGTCAGGGGCAAGCTTCAGATGGCTCCTGCCAACACCGACCGGGATTCTCCTGAATAATTCAGACACAAGGGCCTGCTTGCTGCCCTCAATGTCCTTGGCTGAGAAATTTGTGCTAAGCAGCCTCACCCCGCAGTTTATGTCATAACCTACTCCTCCGGGGCTGATTATGCCTTCATCCTTGTCGAATGCGGCAACCCCTCCCACCGGAAAACCATAGCCCTGATGCGCATCAGGCATTGCCATCGCATGCTTGATGATTCCTGGAAGATGGGCAACGTTTGCAACCTGCTGCAGTGTCTTGTCCTGCCTGATTTTCTGCAGGAGCTGCTCTGATGCAAATACCAGCCCGGGCACTCTCATCCCGCCGTGTCTCGGGATTTCCCACATGTAGTCGTTCAGCTTTGCCAGTTTCATGCATGCACAGAAAAAGTCGGCCCTTTAAAACGTTTTCTAAATATCGACAACAACCTGCAGCTCTGCCCTGCCCCTGCCTTTTTTGACCTGCATCTCGTTGTAGGTTATGGCCTTGATTGAGCCGTGGCTGGGGTAATGCTCTGCTGTGTCTCCTGTGATTTTGGCATTGAGGTGGTAGGTTCCCTTTTTTCTTGTTATCCTGATATCCTTTATGTCATGCAGGAAAAATCCGTCAACTTCCACAAGAAGTATGAAAAAGTCCAGGAAGCTCAGCAGCAGCTCCTTCAGGTCTTTGCCCTCAACACTCAGCAGCTTGGCTGTCTTTGGTTTGACTTTATTGTAATCCACGTACATAGAAGTCACTGCCTTTGCTGCATTGCCGAAAGCCTCTTCCATGCTGGTCCCGTAAGCCCGGAATTTCGCGTCTGCCGTGTGCTCCAGGAACTCATACGCCTTCATAACGGAATATCAGCGAAATCAACTTTAAAAAGATTAGTATTCTTCGACCTTATAGTCTTCAGGATAAACAACTTTTTCGTCCTCCCTTTTGGGGGCCGGCAGTGTCTTGTGCTCCCTGTCAGGGGCCGGCTGGTAATTATCCTCGTCCTGCTGCTCCGGCTCGCCGGGCTGGCTGTCGAACAGTCCAAACACATTTCCTGCAGGCTCAGGCTGTTCAGGAGAGCTTAGTTCCTCATTTGCTTCTATAACATGCTGCAGGAATTTTATTGCCTTGCGTATCTCCTCATAGGAGTCTTCCTTCGTATCAACCGTTATCTTCATGCATTTTTTATGGCAGTCATGGTTTAAAAACATTTGCAAAACCAAAAGCTATATAAGTATGCTCCACTTTGAAATAGTAAAAAGTGAGGGTGTGGCAGGTGCCGAAAAAAACTGTGAACAAGCACATTATTCTCAGAAAAGAGCGGGGATTCAAGCCAGATTACCTTGTGATAGCTGTTATCGCCATATGGGTTATTCTGGGCATTGTCTTCGCTGTGAACCAGCTCAGGAATGCCCCCCCTGAGCCTGCTGTGCATCGGGATGGCGTGGCTGCTCTGGTGAACGGGGTGCAGATAACGTTTGCAGACATCCAGAAACGGTCTGATGCATTGCCAATGGAATTCAAGACTGCAGACCGGGACATACTGGACCAGCTTATCAATGAGGAACTGCTGCTGCAGGAAGCGGAAAAATCCAATATAACCCTCAGTGACCAGCAGCTTGCCAAGAATATTCAGGAATTCAAGGACAGCAATGGCCTGACCAATGAAGAGCTCACCGAAAGGCTCACCGCGCAGAACATGACCCTCGCCCAGTTTGCAGAGGAGTTCAGGAGGAATTACATCCTTGATACTTTTATCAATCAGACAATTGTAAAGAATATAGAGGTCAGCGATCGGGAAGTTCTTAAGATATATAATGGCATGGACCCCCAGGAGAAAGAGGAGTTTTATGCAAGCATCGGGAAAGACAGAGAAAGTGTTACCCTGGGCGACATTGTTGACGGAATGAAGCAGCGCATCTTCAGCCAGAAATTCCGGGGAGCCCTGGGCATCTACCTATCCCAGCTAAGGCTCCATGCGGATATAAAGGATTTCTTCAATTAAAGATTAGCGACTGTCAGCAATGCCACATTTGAGCCATAAGGCTTCACATTTGAACCCATGCCGATGAGGCAGTTTATGTTGGTCTTTTCCGCAGTCCTGACCAGGTCAGGCTCTATGTTGCCGTCGAACACAACCGCATAAACATCTTTCAGGTTCTCAAGGCTGGCATTCAGTTCAGTTATGGGTACCTTTCCCAGGATGTTGAGCTTCTGGTCGAGGATGTAGGCGCCTCTGGTGCCTATGAGGTCTTCAGCCATCTGCCTGAAAGACTTCCTCTGCTCAGAAGATATCTCGGTTCTCTGGGCTCCTACAGGCACTGGCCTGATATTATTCCGTGGAGGGCCCCTCCTCTGCTGAAGCCTGAAGTCATTGCGCTGCACAGGCCTCGGTATTCCCATGTCCGTGTCGCCCCTCAGTGTGGGGATGTCGGCCTTTGCCTGCTCCACGGATATCCTGCTTCTTATGGCCTTATGAATTTCCTTCTTTGAAAGCTCCTCAACCTCCTTTCCGTCAGGGGCCTTTGTGACGAAATCGATTTCAGCGACATTGATGAGTTCCTTTATTATCAGGTCGCCGCCCCTGTCTCCGTCAACGAAAACAGTGAGGGTCTTTTTCTTTGACAAATCAATTATGGTTTGGGGCACAGAAGTGCCATTGAGCGCTATTGCATTCTTGAAGTTGTGTTTCAGGAGGGTAAGCACATCAGCCCGGCCTTCCACTACAATGAGCTCATCGCTTTCATCTATTGACGGTCCGGCTGGAAGCTTGTCCCTGCCATAGGTCTGGATTTCCATCACACGGACAGAGGTTGCCACTTCATCTGCGAGCTCCTGGCTGTCGGGCATGGTGCTGTCCATCAAGGTGCGGAGGAATTCCTTTGCACGCTCGACCACGAACTGCCTCTTTGAAATCCTGATGTCCTCGATGTTCTTTATGCGTATCTTTGCATTGCACGGGCCTATCCTCTGGATTATTTCCATGGCCGCTGCTATGATGCTTGTCTCAGCCTTGTCGAGGCTGCTCGGAATTACGATAGTGCCTTCGCTTTTGCCTGTCCTGATGTCTATGTTGACTTCAATCCTGCCTATCCTGCCTGAGCGCTGCAGTTCCCTTAGCTCCAGCTCTGAGCCCAGCAGGCCCTCTGTCTGCCCGAATATTGCGCCAATTACGTCAGGCCGGTCGACGACACCCTCAATTTCTATGCCTGCATTGATTATGTATTTTGCTGAAACTGGGCTTATCTTTCCCATTTTGGATTCCTCCTATTTTGCAGAAAAAGCTCTGTCACAAAGCCGTGATGTGATGATTGTCATGTGATGTGCCTCTGAGCTTTTCCTTTTATGACTTATTGCCCGATAGAACAAGTGCTGGTACGTTTCATTCTATGACTTGCCTGAATTGGATAACAGCCATTCACGGATTGAAATGTGATATTTACTTGTTCTACGAGGTGTAATTATGAATTGTCGCCCGAAACACTAACCCCCGGGTTCATTGCTTGGCTTTCGCCGTGAGCTTGACCAGGTACTCTCTGTGTCGGGCTATAACGTGTACTGGTGTCTTTGGTTCAAAGCAAAATGCGTCGCATTTAGCTCCCCCAGGACCTAATACACGCCAATGACGTATAACCATATTGGAGGCGCTCATCATTTATAAAGCTTTGGTTTTATTATTCTCAATATTGAAATAAAGCAAAATTTATTAATGAAAAGTGTATAAAAGTGTATACTCAGAATCTAGTGCACAAATGGCAAAGGATGACAGCATCATTAAGCGACCCATCACAAAAAGGGATGCAGTCGTACTCATGGAGGCAGCTGGCCTGAGCGGATACGGGCAAATCAATCAGGACAGGCTTCGCGGCATTGTTTCTGCAAGGCATAGGCGGGATGAGCTTTTACATCAGGAAATGGATATCAGCCGTGAGCCAGAGATGGTATTTTTCCGGTACCTGTATGCTACAGGTCAGCTGAATGACAGCCGAAGAGGGGGACTCAAAACTTGGGTAAGGGAACTTGTGGGAGAGATAGAAGCCCTTGTGAATTCATCTGGTGACCCGGACAGCCTGGAATTTAAATTAGGCCGGGCTGACCTGTTGGCAACAGGCTTTACTGAAGCTCAGGCTTACAGGATTATGGAAATTAAGGCTACGTATCGGCAGGAATGTGTTGAGGCTCCAAAACTTCTGCCGAACCCGTACAAAACTTAATAAAGTGCGCAGCTGACCTTTTCTGGATGAACCTGGCTGAGTTCCTGTTCCCGCACGACACTGTGAGGAATATCCAGGATGCCCTTCTGCAGCAGGTCAAGGCGATAGTGGAAAACAAAGGCTGCCTTGTTGTGCATGCACCCACCGGGCTTGGCAAGACAGCGGCAACGCTTGGCCCTGCATTGTCAGTGGCATTGCAGGAAGGAAAGACTGTTTTTTTCCTCACGTCAAGGCATACCCAGCACCAGATTGCCCTTGAGACAGCCAGGCAGATAAGCAGGAGATACAGCAGGAAAATCGTGGTTGCTGATGTCATAGGAAAGAAATGGATGTGCCTGCAGCAGGGGGCAGAGCAGCTCTACACAAGGGATTTCTTTGAATACTGCAAAGCTCTGCGCGAGGATGGCAAGTGCGAATATTACGAGAACCTCTACAAGGGCAATAAGATTACCCCCAGGGGAAGCAAGCTTGTTTCCCATCTCATGCAGGCAGGGCCGATGAGCTCAGAGGAGATAAACACATTCGCCGGCAGGGAAAATCTCTGCCCGTACTATACCTCGCTGAAGATTGCCGGCAGCGCAACCCTTGTGATTAGCGACTATTATTATATTTTCGCCCCGGCAGTTGCTGACAGTTTCCTCAACAGGATAGGCAGGGAAATGGAAGACATCATTGTCATTGTTGATGAGGCCCACAACCTGCCGGCGAGGGCACGTGAGCTTTTGTCCTACAGGTTGTCCAGCTCGATGATTAACCGGGCAATAGCTGAGGCTGACAAGTTCGGCTTCAGGGAGACATCTGCCATCCTGGCGCAATTGCTGGATGTGCTGAACAGGTATGCCGGGGGCATTGGCAGCAGGCCGGGCAGCCAGGACAGAGGAGGAAGGCTTTATCAGGTATTTTGAAATCAGGCAGGGAGCAAAAGAGCCCGTGCTCTTCCTGAACCTCAGGTGCATAGACCCCAGCATAGTCACAAGCCGGATATTCAGGGAAGCCTATGCCTCAGTTCTTATGAGCGGGACACTGACTCCCCCGGAGATGTACAGGGAAATCCTTGGCTGCCCGGATGATGCTGTTACAGCTGTTTACTCGTCTCCATTCCCCCAGAAGAACAGGCTGAATCTTGTCGTGCCTTATACAACCACAAAATTCACTGAGAGAAACCCTGCACAGTACAGGAACATTTCCAGGATGTGCGCGGACATTGCCAATGCCGTGCCTGGAAACGTGGCCCTGTTCTTTCCGAGTTACTTTGTGAGGGATGAGGTTGAAAGATTTTTCTCAGGAGAATGCAGGAAGACTGTGATTGCGGAAAGACCGGATTTGACAAAAAAGGAAAAGCTGGACATGCTGGAAAAATTCAAATCCCATAGCAGTAAGGGAGCCGTGCTCCTTGGGGTTGTGTCAGGGAACTTCGGTGAGGGAATCGACCTAAAAGGGGATTTCCTTAAGGCAGTGGTAGTTGTAGGCCTGCCGCTGCTGCAGCCCGATATTGTGTCAAAGGCGGCAATCCAGTATTATGACATGAAATTCCGGCGCGGCTGGGACTATGGGTATGTCTTTCCGAGCTTCAACAAGACAATCCAGAGTGCTGGCAGGTGCATAAGGAGCGAGACAGACAGGGGCGTGATTGTATTTCTTGATGAGCGCTACACACTGCCCCAGTATGCAAGATGCTTTCCCAGGGACTGGGAGCTGAAGGTCTCTGCCAATCCGGTTGAGGAGATTAAAGCATTCTTCAGGCAATAACTGTCTGAGTTCTTGGTTACCAATAGTCACCAACTCAATACAAAACTTCACATGTGTTAATTTTTTCAATATTGAAATATAATTATACGAATATTCTAGTATAGCAATTATCACACCCAATATACATTTCCGTCATATTTATATATTAGTGGGGATATTATATGCGCATGGTAATACTGTTCGATATGTTTAACCTGCCTCAAAACGTGTTTGAGGTCATCTTTGCCACCTCGCAGCAGCAGATTGTGGCAGGCCTGCTGGTGAGGGAACTCAAGAGGAACAGCAACCAGATGAACAAGCACCAGATGAGCGAATTCGCGACAAGGCTGCATGAAGGCAAGGTGCAGGCGGTTATAGAAGGCCAGAAAATGCCACTGAGCTACAACAAGCGCCAGTTCTATGACCGCATCCTCACGCCTATGAAGAGCATGGGCCTTATAGAATACGACCTGTACAGGAAGACATACAAGCTGAGCCCGAATTTCAGCGACGCCCTGAAGGAGATTTCACAGATATGGCTCACTGAGCTCAATACCCAACTAAAAAACCCCCCCTAAAAAAAATGAAGGCTCCTGCAACGTAGTTCTTGTCCAGCCACACGCCAAAACGGAGCCTTCGTTTTTTTCATGCTTATTTCCGCCATTCACCACCTTGGGAAAAAGAGGCGACCAGCAACTGGCTGGCCCTTAATCAGTAAAGCGAAACAAGGAAAACCACCAAACGAGTGGCTGGAAATAAGATGACCTCACAACGGGCAGGCCATGTGCCTGCCCACTCATGATGACAGCACAGATAAAAAAGGCAGCCACGTTCCTGCGGGGAAGGAAACTGACTGACCAGGAGCGAAACAGCGTAATCCCTGGCTATGTCTGGGAGGGAATAAGGAACCAGACTACTCAGCAGAAGAATCTCAGGACATACATGAAAAAAGAGGAATTTTACAATCCTTATGAGCAAAAAAGCGTTATGGCTATAAGCATGCAGCCTGAAATGAAGAGGGCTGAAAGTGATTTTTCTGTGCAGGAGGTATTGCCGGCCATGACTATAAGCCGGAGGATACAGAGCATGTCACAGCTGGCGAAAACAGCAGGCATAATACACGATACGCAAATTGCCGGCCATCAGGAAGCAAAGAAGAGCAGCATAGAGGACATTATCGGAATGGCTGCTGCAAATATTGCCAGGGACATCCAGGCTAACTGCATTGTCAGCCTTGAGAAATCCAGCAAGGACACTGACGACCTTTCATTGCTGGCTGTTAAAGTTGCCATCTTCAAGCAGCTCCAAGACAGGAAAGACTACAAAAAATACGAATACCAGACTACCCTGTCCAAGCAGGCCAATGGTTCCATCATCCCAATAAAAGACCTCCTGATGGAATCCGTAAACAAGCAGTACATTGAAAAAAATGACCGTGTGGTGTGCGTTGCCGACGGCAGTCTCGGCACCGGCTACAACGGCCTCATGTTCATTTTCGATGTTGACAAGATATTCTTCAACATATCCACGCATCATCTTACTGAAAATGTGAAGACCGATGTATTGGAGGCGACAATCAACATCGCCCTCGAGCTTGGAACCGAAGGAAGGGAAGGCAGGAAGGTCGGGACAGCATTCATTGTCGGCAAGAAGGAAAACATACTCAAGCATACAAGGCAGCTCGTGATAAACCCCTTTGCAGGCACTGATGAAAAGGAGCGCAACATCACAGATCCCAGGCTGAAGGAAACAGTAAAGGGATTTTCCCAGCTTGATGGAGCCTTTATTGTGAATGACGACGGCTGCATTGTGACAGCAGGCACGCACCTGAATCTCGACCTCAGCGAGATTGAGCTCCCAAGCCTTGCGGGTTTCGGCACGAGGCACAGGTATGCGGCAGCCATAACCAAGGTGACTGATGCAATAGCAGTTGTTGTTTCTGAGACAGGCGGCATTGTGCGCATATTCAAGAATGGGAAAATAGTTCTCAGGCTGCCTTAAGGCCCAGCAAATGTGTGAACAAAGTTTAAATAGTCGTATTGCCTATCTTGTGTGGGTGTGTTTGTATGGATGTAGACAACGTGCAGTCTGAATTTCGTGTAATTCTTGAAAAGCCTGTAAGTGAATTCATGACAGAGAAGGTCATAACCATCGGGAGTGATGCCTCATTCATTGATGCTGTAAGAAAGATGATAGGCAGCAATGTGGCAGGCCTTGTTGTGGCTGACAACTCCAGGCCCATTGGCATGTTCACTGAGCAGGATATCCTTGCCAAGGCACCTCTGAATATGACAGAAGCCAGGCAGCTGGCAGTCAGGCATCTTATGGGGAAGCAGCTTGTCAGCGTCCGGCCTGATGACAATCTTTATTACGCAATCGATTTGATGATGGAAAACAGGGTAAGGAAGGTCCCTGTGGTGATGGGAAACTCTCTGAAGGGAATAATCACCCAGACAGATGTTGTGAATGCCCTTGACGTCTTTGGGGGCCATTCGGAAGAGGCATTTGCCCAGGCGGGCAGGGTTTGCGACGTAATGACTGATACACTGGTAACGGCAAAGGCGGACGACACCCTGGAGTATATGCGCCAGAGCATGGCAGAGCATGACGTAGGGAGCGTGCTTATTGTGAACGGCCAAAAGCTTATCGGAATTTTCACTGAGCATGATTTCGCAAAACTCATGGCCAATCCATTTGAAGGCATTGCCCATGTTGAGGCCGGCAAGGTCATGAGCAGCCCGGTTGAGATGATTCCGCACGACATGAACGTCTTCGCCGCCAATCAGCTTATGTTTGACAGAAAATTCAGGCGCTTCCCGGTGCTGAAAGGAAACAATCTTGCAGGCATAGTCACCCAGAGTGACCTCGCAAAAGCCATGTTCAGATTTCTAAAGCTGAAAATCAGGAATTAACAAATAATTTTAAAAACAGGCAGGCTGCTCAAGCTTTCATGGAAGGCAATGACATATTCAAGGATGAACTGGCGAGATACATCCAGGAAAAGGGCTTCATATGGGGTCCTGAACCAGAGCTCTATGGAGGCTCGGCGGGCTTCTACACCTATGGCCCCCTTGGAAAGCTTCTAAAGAACAGGGTTGAGGAGAAAATAAGGGAAGTCTTCACACGGAATGATTACTGGGAAATTGAAGCTCCGACAATAATGCCGGCAAAGGTATGGGAAGCCTCAGGGCATCTGAGGGGGTTTACAGATCCGCTGATTGTCTGCAGGAAATGCAAATCTGTCTACAGGGCCGACCACCTGGTAGAGGAACTCATGCCCGGGAAGGCCGATACGTCAAAGAATGTCATGCAGCTGATTAAGCAGTATGAACTCAAATGCCCGAAATGCGGGCATGACTTCGAGGAGACTGTAAAAGACCACACCCTCATGATGAAGACCACTGTCGGTGTTGATACAGAAGCTTACAACAGGCCTGAGACAGCTACCACAACCTACCTCCCGTTCATAAGGTATGCGGATTTCTTCAGGAAGAAAGTCCCGTTCGGGGTATTCCAGATTGGGAAGGCATACAGGAATGAGATATCGCCCAGGCAGCACGTACTGAGGATGCGGGAATTCACTCAGGCCGAGGGCCAGCTCTTCATTGTCAAGAAGGACGACTGGGAAAAATTTGATGCAGTGGAATCAGGAAAGATTTCCCTGGTGCCCTCCAGTGGAAAGCCGTTAACCTCAACATTCGGGGAGATGCTTGAAAGGAAGCTGGTGAAGAGCAAGGCCTATGCTTGGTCGCTGTGGATTGCCTGCCGGCTCTTTGCGTCAATGGGGATTCCCGAATCAAGAATGCGCCTGAGGGAGCACGGCCCTGAGGAGAAGGCATTTTACGCCGCAGAGGCCTGGGACCTGGAAGTGGAGTTCAACAGCTTTGGCTGGGTTGAATGCTGCGGAATCCACGACAGGACTGATTATGACCTGAAGCAGCATGCGAAGTTTTCAGGGCAGACTCTTGCGATTAATACAGAGAATGGCAAGCAGGTGCCGCACATCCTCGAGATAGCATTCGGAGTAGACCGGGTGGTCTACGGCCTTCTGGACATTTATTACGAGAAAAAGGAAAAAGGCCATGGGCTTACAAAACTGAAGATTCCTGAGCACATCGCCCCGGTACAGGCAGCAGTATTGCCACTGGTGAAGAAGCCTGAGCTGACGAGGATAGCAAGGGCTGTGCAGGCAGGGCTTAAGCACATTATTTCTGTCTATGACGAGACAGGCTCAATCGGCAAGAGGTATCTAAGGCAGGACGAGATTGGCACCCCATTCTGCATTACCGTGGATTTTGACAGCATAAAGGACAACAGCGTCACTGTGCGTGAGCGGGATACTGCCGCACAAAACAGGGTAAAGGTGGATGAGGTTGCAGGGGTCCTTGAAGCCCGCATGAAATCCTGAGTTATGAAAACAGACAAAGAGATAAAGGCAGAATTCAAGAAAAAGGCCTCAGAAGAGCCTGATAAGTACTATGCCACTTCAGTGCTGAAATCAGAGGGGTTTTCAAGGAAGAAATGCTCAAGCTGCGGCAAGCACTTCTGGAGCACAGGCGACTCCGGCAAATGCGGCGACCCTTCATGTTCCGGCGGATTCAGGTTCATTGGAAGCTCGCCTGCAAAGAAGCAGCTTGATTACATCCAGCTCTGGAATGAGTTCTCCAGGCTTTTCAGCAAGCTCGGCTACACACCGATAGACAGGTATCCGGTTGCGGCACGATGGCGTCAGGACACGGATTTCGTCCAGGCGAGCATTTATGATTTCCAGCCGCATGTGGTGTCCGGAGAGGTCGAGGCGCCTGCAAATCCCCTTGTTGTGCCGCAGTTCTGCCTCAGGTTTAACGATATCGACAATGTGGGAATAACAGGAAGCCATTACACCGGCTTTGTCATGATAGGCCAGCATGCCTTCATGCCTCCTGAAAAATGGAGGCAGGATGACTATTTCAGGGACATTCATTCATGGCTGAGCGACGGCCTCGGCCTTCCCAATGATGAGATAACTTTCCACGAGGACGCATGGGCAGGCGGGGGCAATTTCGGGCCATGCATGGAATTCTTTTCCCGGGGTCTTGAGCTGGGCAACCAGGTCTATATGTCCTACGAGAATACCCCGTCCGGCTACAAAGAACTTAGGCTCAAAGTGCTTGACATGGGGATGGGCCTTAAGACTAACAGCGCGCTTTTACAAAAATTCCTCCCCTATGCATCATACCTTAATGTTGACGAGGTGAAGAACATAGACAGGGAATGGGAGCAAGTTGCTGATAAGCTAAGCGTCAATGTTGCCTGGCTGCGGGAGACAATAGAGCCCTTTGCTGCATTGGCCTCCATTGGCGAGCATTCACGAACCATGCTTGTGGCTTTTTCAGACGGGGTTCTTCCCAGCAATGTGGGCGGCGGCTACAACCTGAGGACGCTCGTAAGGAGGGTGCTCAGCCTCATTGAAAAGTACGGGTGGCAGATAAGCCTTCATGATGTTTTCAGGTGGCATGCTGCTTACCTCAAGCCCATATTCCCGGAACTTTCTGAAAATTTGGATGACGCAGGAAAGATAATTGACGTGGAAATCAGGAAGTACAGGGAGCAGAAGGGCCGGGCCAGGAAGACGCTTCTCAGGGAATTCACCCTGCCTTTCTGGTCGATGAGGAAGGCTTCTAGGAAGCAGGATGAGCTCACTACAGCAAGGCTTATCCACTTGTATGATGCCCAGGGAATTCTTCCGGAAGTTGTCAGGGAGGAAGCCAGGAAACAGGGCATAAGCGTTGAGATACCTGAAAACTTCTATGCAAGAGTGTCTGAGAAGCACGAGAAGAACCAGCAGAAGTTTCAGACAGGGAAGGAAAAAACCCTTGAGCTTGAAGGGATTCCGGCTACCAGGGCCTTGTACTTTGACGATTACAGGCTCGACCACATGAAGGGCAGGGTTCTGAAGATTATTGGCAGGAATGTTATTCTCGACCAGACCATTTTCTATCCCACATCAGGAGGGCAGGTGCATGACATGGGGATGCTTGGCGGCAGCAAAGTGGTTGAAGTGTTCAAGCAGGGAAATGTCATCGTCCATGTCGTTGATAAACCGGCCTTCAGGGAAGGGGAAAATGTCGACGGAAAAGTGGACAGGGAAAGAAGGATTCAGCTTGCGAGGCACCACACCGCAACCCATATCATCAACGGAGCTGCCAGAAAAGTGCTCGGCAACCACATATGGCAGGCAGGAGCAGCCAAGGATGTTGACAAGGCAAGGCTTGACATAACCCATTACGACCAGTTGGCTGGCGAAGAGCTGAAAGAGATTGAGGAGCTTAGCAATAAGATAATCAGGGAAGCAAGGCCTGTAAGAAAAAGCTTTATGCCGAGGAATGAGGCTGAGAAAAAATACGGTTTCCAGCTTTACCAGGGCGGCGCGGTTCCGGGGAAGATGATAAGGGTTGTCGATATCAAGGACTGGGACGTGGAAGCCTGCGGTGGCACCCATCTTGACAACACTTCCGAGGCAGAGCACATCCATATATTGCGCTCCACGAAAGTGCAGGACGGGGTAATAAGGATTGAGTTTACCGCAGGAAAAGCGGCAAAAGATGCCATCAAGGGAAAGGATGAATTGGTTGAAGAATTGACCAGATTATTGGCTTGTGAGCCTGAACAGATACCTGGAAGGATTGAAGAATTGTTTGGTATGTGGAAGCAGGCTGTCAAGAAAAAGAAGAAGATTGAGAGCAAACAGCTGAAGTCAACAAAAAGATTTGACGGCGATTCTTTGGAAGAAGCCTCAAGAATTCTAAAGACTCAGAAGGAGCACTTGCCGAAGGCTGTTGAGCGTTTTAAGAAAGAGCTGAACATTAATTAATGAAAATTAATCAAACTGATGCCATTCTTAATGAAGGTTTGTAAAGCAAGTCAAAACATATCTGCTGGGTTCAATATTCAATTCAGGCAAACTGGGTCAGCCTTGCCTGTTTGGCTGTGTCTCTCAGAATCTGGCTCCTGAAAAGCAGGTGCTGCAGCGTATACCCGAATTTCTTCCTTGCAAATATCTTTGCATAATTGAGAAGCAGCTCCTTGGAGCCGAATTCCAGGGGCTTTGACCTGAGGGCCTTCCTCGCGGCCTCCCTGACAACCCAAACCCCCAGAGGGGTTGTGTACTCGGATGTTACGAACCGTATCACAAGCACAGATGCCTGCCTCTTGAATCTTTTCAGGTACTCAAGGACTGCAAGCCTTGCAGCATAATAGCCGCCGCCGCAGTTCTCAGCATAGCTTTTCCTGCCCTCGAAAGGTTCCCAGTCTGTCATGAAGTCAGGCACCTCATGCTCAGGCATTGGCGTGTCAGGAGCCCAGGTCTCCATCAGCTCGAAGCTCCAGCTTCCCGGGAAGGCCAGCACCAGGAAGTAGTTCCCCAGGTAGCCATCGTAATAGGCTGTGTATCCAAGCTCGTTATTGTGCTTAATCGAGTCAATTATTTTCTTTGCTATGATATCATCTGTTGCGGTTATGCTCCATCTGGTGGGCACCAGCTTCCTGTTCTTCCCAAGGCCAATGCCTCCGACGGACAGCAGCCTTGAGAGGAAATTCTCATCAAAGCCCTTGCCGGACAGATAATTGACTGCTTCTCCTGCGAGCAGGTCCTTGTCGGAAACAACCTTCTCGACCTTGGCAGGGATGTGCGGGTTGGATGTCAGCCTGATGCTCCTGAGATTTGCATACGGCCCCATCGGGGCAGCATAGGAGTCAAAATGGGCGCTGAATACAGGGAGCTTCTCCAGCTGCACATCTATGTGCACTGGCCTGTCTGCCATGCCGGCTGCCTGGCTTGCCTCGATAAGCCTGCTCATTGGCTGCCTGGCATCCGCCTTCAGCCTGGAATTGATGAGCGAAGACCTGAATTCCACAATCCTGGGTATCTGGTATTCATGCTCAGCCCAGAACTTGGGCGCGTCGAATTCCCATACATTGTCTGCCTGCCCGGCAGGGCTCAGCACCCCCACGTTTATATTCGGGTAGCCATACCTGCCTATGAACGGCGCCGGGCTTGAGCCTGTGAACTCCTGCCTGTTCAGCGACTGCTTTACCTTGAATGATATTTCCTGCCTGAAATGCACCGGGCAGTAATTCCTGCCCAGCCTGACGTCTAGCTCATTGCACCTGCATGTAACCGGCTGGAGCTTCATGCCTGAAGTGAGGAAAACAACAGATTTAAAGCTTACTGTTCAAAACAAGAAGCAAAGCCTTCTGCATGTGCAGTCTGTTCTCTGCCTGGTCATAGACGATGCTGTGCGGCCCGTCAATTACATCAGCTGTCTGCTCCTCGCCACGTTTAGCCGGCAGGCAGTTCATGAATACTGCGTCAGGTTTTGCGTACCCCATAAGCTCGCTGGTTACCTGAAACGGCTTAAGAAGCTTGAATCGCTGCATTTTCTGCTCTGGAGAAATGTGATAGCTCATCCATGAGTCGGCATACACCACATCTGCATCCCTCACAGCTTTTACTGCGTCATTGACAATCTCAATATTGCTTCCGGCGATTTTTGCCTTCTTTTTGGCCAGGTTTACAACTTCATTCAACGGTGACAGCTCACCAGGACAGCCTACGCTTATGTCCATGCCGATTGCACTGCAGCCTAGAAGCAATGAATGTGTGATATTGTTATTCCCATCGCCCACAAATGCGAGTTTGAGATTGGGAAAGCTTTTCTTTTTTTCCTTCAGGGTAAGCAAGTCGGACAGTATTTGGCAGGGATGATATTTATTGGTCAAGGCATTGATAACAGGAACAGTTGCAAATTTTGCCAATTCCTCGATGTCTTCATGGTCAAACATCCTTGCCATGATGATGTCGCAGTATCTGCTTGAAACTATAGCGGAATCTTTCAGCGATTCCTTGCTCTTAACAGGCGAGGTTATTAAATCCAGATAGATTGCATGCCCCCCAAGCTGTGTCATGGCAACCTCGAAAGACACTCTTGTTCTTAAGGAGGGTTTTTCAAACATCATCAACAGTGTTTTTCCTTTAAGTGATTCAGAATAGTTGCCCGGATTCCTCTTTACTTTCATTGCTTTATCCAATAAAGCGAAAATGTCCTCCTTGCCCCAGGATTCCAAAGACACAATGTGATTTGCCTTATCCATGCCAATCCATAAGATTCATTTTTACGCTATTCCACGATGACTCTTCAGAGTTTATTAGCTGCTCAAACTTGTGCACTTTTTCTTTGTCAAGGTTAAGGTTGCCTGGCATACCTATACCACTCCTGCTCTTAATTGCTTTCACTGTATCAATTTTCGTTACCGGCTTTCCTGTAACCTGTTGATAAGCCTCCCGGAATGGCATGCCTCCCTTTACAAGTTTCAGAGCAGCATCTGTCATGAACAATTCTGGAGTGCAAGCCGCAACAAGCTTGTCCTTGTTCACCTGAAGACATTTTATCACTTCTGTGAGTATAGCAACAGATTCAATTGTCGTATCAAAGGACTCGAAAAATGCTAGCTTAATGAGCTGGAAGTCACGATTGTATCCGGAGGGCAATGAACCTGTTATCATCCTGAGCTCAATACCCTTTGCTGCAACTAAATTTGACTTTGCTCTTAAGAGTTCTAGAACATCGTAGTTGTATTTTTGAGGCATAATGCTGCTTCCTGTAAGGAATGTTTTTGGCAGAGAAAAGTATTGAAACTCCTGCATTGTAAACAATAATAGGTCAGTGGCTAGCTTGTTAATTGTGCTCATTACATATGAAAGGGCATCCAAGACCATTACCTCGGTCTTGCCACGGCTGTTCTGGACATACAGAACATTATTCTGCACAGATTTGAAGCCCAGTAAATCAGCTGTGAATTTTCTGTCAGTATCTAGAATGCTGCCAAAACCTGCTGCAGAACCTAAAGGAGACTGATTGTTAATGTTGTAAGCTGTTTTAAGTGCTTCAAAATCATCTTCTAAGGATTCAGCAAAGCTTGCTCCCCATAGGCCAACTGAAGATGGCATTGCCTTTTGCATATGAGTGTAGCCAGGCATCGGCACGTCCTTATTTTTTTCAGCAAATTTTTGGAGTGACTTTACTAACTCAGTAACAAGGCTCATTACATGTAGCAGTTCTGCCTTTGTGTATAGGCGCAGGGCTGTTAACACCTGGTCATTTCTTGAGCGTCCGGCATGAATTTTCTTTCCTGCTTCGCCAGTTTCTTTTATCAGATGGTTTTCAATCGCTGTATGGCAATCTTCGTCTTCCTGTAGTATCTTAAACTTACCCTCCTCAGAAAGTTTGATAATGCTTTTCAGAGACTCTACCAGCTTTTTCTCTTCTTCGCCAGATAGCACTTTAATTTTAGCAAGCATTTTTGCCTGGGCAATACTTCCAAAGCAGTCATAAACCACAAGTTTCTGGTCTAGTAAGTAATCATTCCCAACTGTGAATGCCTCTACTGCTTTATCTAGATTGTAGTCTTTTTTCCAGAGTTTCATTTTTTTGCCAGACGCAACCTCAATGCATTTAACTTTATGAATCCCTTGGCATCAATAGGGTCATAATCGATTTTCTCACTGCCTCCTTTCTTTTCCATGCTGACAACATCCACATCATATAAGGACATTGGTGAGTCACGTGCTGTTACAATTACATTACCTTTGTATAAAGTAAGATGGACGTTCCCTATCACATTCTTCTGGCTATGCTCAATACCAGCCATCAAGAAGTCCATCTCTGGGCTGAACCAGAAGCCATTATATATCAGCTGTGCAATTTTTGGCATAAAGCTGTCTTTGAGCTGAATGACTTCTTTGTCCAGAGTTAGGCCTTCTAAGTCTGCATGAGCTTTCCAGAGTATTGTAGCGCCAGGGGTAGCATATACCCCTCTGCTCTTCATTCCAATGAAACGGCTTTCCACTATGTCAATTATCCCTATTCCATTTTCCCTGCCAAGTTTGTTCAGATACTTGAACAGTTCCAGAGAGCCTGTTATAGATTCGCCAGTGTCAGAGTTTGTAACCTTTACAG
>JAGVYJ010000036.1 GCA_018303315.1 Candidatus Woesearchaeota archaeon
TGGCCCAGGCAGCCAGCCTGCTGGGGATTTCCCAGTGGGAGCTGGCCAGCTACGTGGGAAAAACTGCCAGCCCGGCCCATATGGCGGGAAAGTACAATGCAAGGGCAAGGCTGTCACTGGCCAGGAGGCTGTTCGGACTATGAAAGCACTGGTGTTTGATGCGAGCCCTGTAATAAGCCTCACCCTGAATAACCTTCTATGGGTACTGGAGCCGCTGCGCAGAAAATACGAAGGAAAGTTCCTGTTCGGAACAGAGGTGAAGCGGGAGCTGATTGACAAGCCGCTCACGACAAAAAGATTCAAATACGAAGCATTGCAGGTTCTGAACCTCATAGATATCCAGAAGGTGGTGGACGACCCCAAAGTTGATGCCAGGGAAGACAGAATTTTGGAGCTTGCAAACAACACTTTCGAGGCTGAGGGAAGGTACATCAAAATACTGCACCCCGGAGAGAGCCAGGCGCTTGGCATTTGCAGGGAGTATGACGCCGATGCCCTGGTCATTGATGAACGAACAACCAGGGACGTTATCGAGAACCCTGACCATGTCAGAAAGCTATTGACCAGGAAACTGCACACCAATGTAAAGGCCAATGCATATAACCTGAAAATGCTGAGAAAAGAGGTGCAGGGCATCAAGGTCATAAGGTCTGTGGAGCTGGTGATGATAGCCTATGAGCTGGGGATTTTCGATGATATGCTCAAAAACATAAGCCGTGACATTGAGAATCCCAGGACAACATTCCTCGAAAGTGTGCTCTGGGGGCTGAGAATAGAGGGCTGCTCGGTGGCTGATGAGGAGATTAAACAGCTGATAAGAATAGGAACTAAGGCTTGAGGATTTTGGCCACGAAGAAGCCCTCAGTGTCATTGTCCTGCGGATAAAGGCGGAGAGCATTTGCTATCTGCCTGTGCATTGGGACATCCCTGTATGTCAGCACCGGTTCTGAGGAATGCACTTTTATATTTACCGGAGAGACTTCTGCATTCGGAAATTCCTCCAGCAGGGAGTTTACCACCAGTTCGTTCTCCTCTGGCTCGACAGAGCAGGTTGAGTACACTATTGTGCCGCCAGGTTTTGCAAGCATATAGGCTTTCCTGAGCAGCTTTGCCTGGGTGGATGCAAGGCGCCTTAGCATGCCAGGGTTCCAAATCAGAACTGTCTTGAGGCTTTTCCTTATAGTGCCTGTGCCTGAGCACGGAGCGTCTATAAGCACCTTGTCAAAAACAGGGGTTTCCCTGAATGCAAGGGCGTTCATCTGCGTTATAACCACATTGGATGCGCCGCATCTCTGAAGGTTGATTCCCAAGACAGCAATCCTGTCAGGCTTCCAGTCATTGGCCACAAGAATGCCCTTGTTTTGCATATATTGTGCAATCTGGCCTGCCTTGCTGCCCGGGGCAGCAGCCATGTCCAGGACAATATCCCCGGGCTGAGGTGCCATGACAATAGGCGGAATCATTGAACTGGCATCCTGCACATAAAAGTAGCCAAGCACGTGCTCTGGGAGGTTGCCTATATCCCTGCGCTTTCCCTCTATCCAGAACCCCTCCCTGCACCAGGGGATAGGGGTTAGTTTCCATTCCGGCGCGAGCCTCTTTCTCAATTCAGCTGTGGAAATCTTGAGCGTGTTGACGCGGATGCTCTGCCTGGGGTAAATGAAAGAATACCGGAGGAATTCCTCGTATTTGTCGCCGAGCAGCTCCTTATAGTGCTCTTTGAAGCTTCTCTTGAGGACTATTTCCCCGGCTTTGGGGTTTATTTCTCTTTGCATGCAAAAGCGAATAGGGCAGGCCAATAAAAATGTTGCTTTTTGGTGTTATACCACTCTCAAATAGAAAAAGATATTAATAAGGCCGTGATTCCATGTTAATGGATAAGATAAATATTCACACGGGGGGTAATTTAAATGACTGACCAACCTGTTAAAAAGGTTATATACAGTGTTGCAGGCCATGAATATGGTGGAGATGAAGCTAACCCTTTTTTGGGCAGGCTTGAAGAACTTGTAGGAACGTTAGCAGAAGCAGATAAAGCCATAACTGATACCCAAATAGCTGTTAAGTTTATACGTGCCAGGCTGGGGGAGTTGCATACATTACGGGCAATCGCAACCGGGCAATATGGCGCACTATCTTCAGATGCGCTGTCACAGGCAGATGCTAAAGCATGGCTGGAAGCTGCAGTGCAGACTGTTCTAAATCCATCACATAGAGTGCCGACAGGTCAAGTCCGCGGCGGATTAACAAGAAAATTCACTTATCAGGAAGGTTCAGGAGGATTTCTCGGATTTTTTGGAAAATCTGAACCAGCCTATACCTTGAAACCTGAAGAAACTACAGTGGCAATGCTGGCATTCTATATCGGGAATGCTGAGACTTTGAGAAGCAAGGGACATCCAAGTATAGCCCAATTGGATGAGGTTTGGGGAAAGCTGGAATCTGCGTTGCAGGGTTATGTTCCACGCAGGCAAGCTTAGATATTTTTTCCCATGTAAAGGCCGACAGGCTCGTAGCCGAGCTTCCGGTAATATTCCCTCGCTCCCACGCCTGAGATTACAAGCATTTTGCTCTTGTCAAATTGCTCACGGGCAATCCGTTCTGCTTCTGACAGGAGGGTTGTGCCAAGGCCGCGGTGCTGCACAGTGCCTGGCTCTCCCAGAGAAGCTGTCTGGCCGAATACATGGAGCTCGCGGATTCCTGCAGTTCTTGGCGTGATTTCCTTCCTGTATGGCTTATGGGGAATCCTGAGCCTGCAGTAGCCAAGAAGCAGCTCATTCCGCATGTCATCCATGGAGATAAATATCTCTGTCCCCTGGCTTGAATCATAGGTTTCCCTGTTGAGCTTGACTGAATCCCAGGAAATCTCCCTGTCCCGGTGCTCCCTGCACCTTATGCACCTGCAGACAACGCCCTGCCTTTTCATTTCCCGCTCAATCATCTGCCTGACATTGGTCCTGTCCACCCCTGCCAGTGTCACAACAGTGGGAATGTCCCTCTGCACCCTCATCAGGCGGCAGTATTTGGGGATATGCCTTTTTGCCTTCACAAGGATGTCAATCGCCTCTTCTGTTGTCAGGGGGGTGTAAAGCCTTTTCTGCCACATTCTCTCGAGCGGGGTGCCAGGCATCACCATTGTGGGGTATATCTTTAATGCGTCAGGCCTCCAGTCGGGATTGTCAAACAGCTCTTTCAGCATCGCAATATCCATCTCTTTGGTGGAGTGGGGCAGCCCTGGCATCATATGGAAGCCTGTCTTGAAGAAAGCGTCCTTTAGCTGCCGGGCGGCCAGCCTGCTCTGCTCCAGTGTATGGCACCTGCCCGCCTTCTGGATGACATCCTCGTACAGGCTTTGGATGCCAACCTCAACCCTGGTTGCCCCGAGACGAAGCATCTGGTCAATTTCCCTGGGGCCGGCAAAGTCAGGCCTGGTCTCGAAGACAAGGGCGACACACCTGACCGGGTTTGTCTCATTGCGAAGCTGCTCAGCCTCCAGATGCGAAGTGCCTCTCATGGACAGTATCCGCTCCTGAATCCTTGAAGCCCAGGCAGGGTCTTTGACATCATGAGGGAGCTCGAAGAATTCCATGAAGGCCCTAAGCTTTTCTTCTGAAGTGAGGAACCTGTCGCCAAAGTCATTGAGGGCCTTGAAGGCATAGGTTATGAATTCATCCTGATACTCATAGGGAAAGGAAGGGAATGTGCCCCCCATTATTATCAGTTCTATCTTTTTGGGAGCCTTGTTAATGGCAACATACTGCTCAAGACGATTCATGACCTGAAGATAGCTGTCATAGCTGTTCCTTATTGCCCTCATGGTTGCAGGCTCATTTCCGGTATAGCTCTGCGGCACATCGCCAAAAAAAGAGTTAACCCCGCCTGGGCAGTATATGCACCTTCCATGCTGGCAGTTGATTGGCTTGCCCATGATTGCAACCACTTCAACGCCTGACACATTCCGGACAGGCTTGAGGGTTAGCACATGCCTGTATTTTTCCCGCTCCTTGCCGGATAGCAAAGCGGCAAGCTCAATGTTGCTGGGCACCTTCCTGAGATTATGCCTCTTTACAAGCCTCTGCTTCAGCACGGCAAGATCCTTCTGGCCGGTTATATTGCCCCTGCCAAGTTCCACCAGCAAATCCTGAACAAGCGATGCCATGATTCCTCAGAACAATGCAAGATTTAAAAACGTTATGGCGAAAAGTATAAAAGACGGGAAAATCATGCTGGCCTTCATGATAACTGCATATGTGACCTTCGGCAGCAAAAAGGAAGCTGAAAAAATAGCGCTTGCCCTGCTGAAGAAAAGGCTGATTGCCTGCGCAAACATCTTTCCTGTTGACAGCAGATACTGGCAGAACGGGAAAATAGAGAGCCAGCAGGAATATGCGATGCTTGCAAAGAGCCAGAAGCGGCATTTTGAAAGGATAAAAGCCCTTGTTCAGGCAATGCACAGCTACGAAGTGCCGTGTGTGGTGTGCTATGACATCAGCGGTGCCTCAGCAAGCTATTCCGGCTGGGTAAGGGAAGAGACTAGTGGGCATTGACAAGTGTCCCGAAAAAGGACTTTCCTGAAAGAGCCCTTGAAAAATTATTCATATTCCTGCCGATAAACTTTGCTTTTATGTCGAGCTTCTTTGCAGCCCTGACTGCAATGGGGTCAAAAGGAGCGTTAAGACCTGGCTTCCATTCCTGGGCCAGAAGCTTTTCCATGTCGGTCCAGGCCAGTTCTAAAAAAGGCTTGGCATTTGGGTATTGCCTGGGATCCCGGTTATAGACAGCATCTGCACTTGAAAGGTTGAATAAGATTCGTGAACCCAATGTTTTCGCCATCCTGACAGCGACATAATCAGTGCTCCAGCCAGGCTTCCATCCTGCGCTGACAACCACTGATTTTAGAGGAGCGGGCTTTATTGAAGGGTTCTTAATGACGCCTGTTGCCTTGTCTCCGAATGCGGCTTTTACGAAATGTGCATTGTGATAAGTCGCGTATATCCCCAGCCAGTCAAGGTCGCTATCCGGCAGCCCGGCTTCCCTGCCTGCGCGCTGATAATCCCTTGCCAGCACCCCTCCGCCACAAACGACAGCAAACCTTTTCCCCTTCCCTACTTCACTAAGTATTACTTTTGAAAAGTCTCTGATGAACTTTTGGTCAGGCACACCGGGATTTATCAGGGAGCCCCCCAGGGAAATTGTTATCCAGCTCATGATCCCAGCCCGATGAGGCTGACACCAACAAGTATCAGTGCCAGGCCAAGCCATTTTTTCATGTTCATGGATTCATGCAAGAACCTTATGGAAAGGAGTGTTGTCCAGATGTATACGGTGGCTACCATCGGATAAAGCACTGACAATTCTCCGCCGCGGATTGCGAAAATCCAAAAGACCGATGACAGGCCGTACAGCAGGACTCCCGCCCATATATAAATATTTTTGGCAGTCTTCAAAGGGTTGTGAATTGAAATGGATAGAGCCCCCTTCTTCAAAAACAAGGCGCCAAAGGAGCCAATGAAAGAGCCAATCAGCACCAGGACAATTGACTGCAGGGAGGTTGCCATCACCGAGACCCCCAGCCTATAAGGCTGACACCAAGCAGGATGGATGCAACTCCCAGCCAGCGCACATAGCTTATAGCTTCGCTAAGGAAGAGCATGGAAAGAAAGCTCACCCACACGTAGCTTGTTGCTATGATAGGATAGATTACTGACAATTCCCCTCCGCGCAGGGCCAGCACAAAAAGGACAGCTGCCAGAGCGTAAAGGGCATATCCGCCAATCAATGGCCAGTTGGTGATAAGGCCGTGAATTGTCAATGTAAGCTGGTCAGCACCCCTTTTCAGCAGAATCTGCCCCGTTGAGGTAAGAGCTGTGCTCAGGACTGCAACCACAATTGCCCATGTTTTTGTTTCCCCTGACATCAAAAGACTCAAAAAACATAGCCTTTATAAATATTCTTAATAAAAACAAGGCAGGATGGCAGAAAGGGGTGAAGCAGCGCACAGCATCAAGCTTTCCAGCCTAATTACGCAGTTGAGAACTTCTCAGGCAGGTCTGAGCGCTGAGGAAGCAAGAAAAAGGCTGGAGCAGTATGGCCCTGGCGATTTTTCTTGAGCAGTTCAACAGCATTGTTGTCTGGATTCTTATCGTTGCTGCCATCATCTCAGCGGTTGTTCCTTTTGTTCAGAACCCAGGAGAAAAAATCAGCATCCTGGATTTTGTCGACGCAATAGTGATAATAGCAATCCTGATTCTGAATGCACTGTTCGGCTTCATACAGGAATACAAGGCGGAAAATTCCATACAGGCCCTTAAGCGGATGGCAGGGCTCAAGGCAAAAGTGCTGAGGGACAATAAGGAAATCATCATCGACGTCCGGGAGCTTGTGCCTGGCGACGTCGTAACCCTGGATACAGGGGCCAAGGTTCCGGCTGACGGCAGGCTGACTGAAGCAATCAACCTTGAGACCCAGGAGGCTTCGCTTACCGGCGAAAGCACCCCGGTTACCAAAGTAGTTGGAGAGGTAAAGGACAAAACGCCAATCGCTGAGCAGCACAACATGGTTTTCTCCTCCACTATTGTTACAAAAGGAAGAGGCAGGGCCTTGATTGCCTCGACAGGAATGGGCACACAGATAGGCAGGATTGCAAAGCTGATTTCAGAAGCAGAAGTTGACGAGACCCCTCTCCAGAAAAACCTCGACAAATTCGGCAGGCAGTTAGGAGTGGTGGTCATTGTGATAGCCGTATTGCTGTTTGCTGTAGGCTTCTTCAAGCATGAGGCAGGAATACTTGAATTGCTTATCGCGGCAGTGGCTTTGGCTGTCGCAGCTATTCCCGAAGGGCTTCCGGCAGTGGTCACAATATCCCTGGCCTTGGGAGTGCAGAGGATGGTGAAGAGGAATGCGCTTGTGAGGAAGCTGCCGTCAGTGGAAACTTTAGGCGGCACAACTGTGATATGTTCTGACAAAACAGGTACTTTAACCCATAACCAGATGACTGTAAAAAAGGTGTTCGTGAACAACACACTTATGGACGTATCCGGGGAGGGTTACGAGACCCGGGGTGAATTCAGCGGCAAGCAGGAAAAGGAATTATCACTCCTCCTAAAAATCGGGGCATTGTGCAATGATGCGCAATGGCACAGCAAAGAGGAGGTGCTTGGAGATCCCACTGAAATAGCCTTGCTGGTTTCTGCGGCAAAGGCAGGGCTTGGCAAGGAGGCATTGGAAAAAGCCGAGCCCAGAATAGATGAGGCGCAGTTCGACTCTGCCAGGAAGCGAATGAGCACAGTCCACAAGAATGGGAAAAAGCTTTACATGTACACCAAAGGCTCTGTGGAAGGGCTTGTCAATCAATGCAGCAGAAAACTTGTCAAAGGAAAAATCAGCAAGCTCACTCCAGGCGACAGGAAGGCGATACTGAAAGTGGATGATGAGCTGGCCGGTCAGGCGCTTAGAGTGCTGGGCTTTGCATACAGGGAGGTAAAAGCAGGGGAACTGAAGGGGAGAGCCAAGGAAAAGCTAGAGACCGGCCTGGTTTTTGTCGGAATCCAGGCGATGATAGACCCGCCGAGGGCTGAGGTCAAGGATGCTGTCAGGCAGGTTCGCGAGGCAGGAATAAGGGTGATTATGGTTACAGGCGACCATAAGCTGACTGCCATGGCCATTGCCAAGGACCTTGGCATAGAAGGCGATGCCCTGGCTGGGGAAGAGCTTGATAAGGCAAATCTGGATGAGGTGATAGATAAGATAGGTATTTTTGCAAGGGTCAGCCCTGAACACAAGCTAAGGATAGTTGAATCATTGAAGAAAAAGGGCCACATCGTGGCCATGACCGGTGATGGGGTTAATGATGCCCCGGCCCTTAAGCGCGCTGATATCGGGATTGCGATGGGCATCACGGGGACTGACGTAGCCAAGGAGGCCTCTGAAGTCATATTGACAGATGATAATTTTGCCTCAATCCGGAATGCGGTTGAGGAAGGCAGGGAGATTTATGAGAACATAAAGAAGTTTGTGTATTACCTCCTCAGCTCCAATGTCGCTGAAGTGCTCATCATGTTTATCGCAGGGATACTGAGTCCGAAACTTCCCCTGCTGGCCATTCATCTGCTGTGGATTAATCTTGTGACAGA
>JAGVYJ010000047.1:0-9740 GCA_018303315.1 Candidatus Woesearchaeota archaeon
CCCATAGAAGAATGCGAACAGCACCGAGAAAAGCAACACCTTGAAGTTATTGAAGAAAATGCCCGTAAGGGCGCTGGAGCTGGAGATGGCACTCGTGGTGGAACTCGGGCCTGTATTGATGGCAACTATAGTCTCTGTCTGCACCCCAAAGAGGGTTTGAATGAACCTGTCAGGCAACACTATGTACCAGATTGTATAGGCTGCCACAAAGCCGATGAACATAAGCATGAGGAACGCAAGGGCCCTGCTGTGCTCCCTCATAAGCTTCCGCTCATCCCCGGTTTTCATGGCCTTTTTCTCCTCAAACCTGAGGGTTTTCTGGAACAGTACCAGGCTGGCAATAACTGTGAGGAATACGGAAACAAGGCTTGCATATTTCTCAAAGATGAAAAAGGCCAGGAACAGGCCCAAAGTGGCATAAAGAAACCCTAATAAGAACAATTCCCAAGGGCTTTTCTCCGCCTTGGCAGGCCCTATAATCGCTTCCAGAACCATTACTTCAATTCTGGACAAAGCGCTTTATAAAGATTTCTCATTTCTTAAGCTTCTTCAGTTCCTCTTCAAAGGTGTCTATGTTGCCGAATTCCCTGTAGACAGAAGCAAACCTGATATAGGCTATGGCATCCAGTTTCCTTAGGGCACGCATCACCATCTCGCCTATTGTGCTGCTCTTTATTTCCTTCCTGCCCTTTGTCAGGAGCCGGTTTTCAATGGAGGATGCGATTTCCTCAATTTTGTCCTGGGACACAGGCCTTTTCTCGCATGCCTTCATTAGCCCTGTAATCAGCTTCTTTCTGTCGAAAGGCTCCCGCCTGTTATCCCTCTTCACAACCACAAAGCCCTGGCTCTGGAGCCTTTCATAAGTTGTGAACCTCCTTTTGCATTTAAGGCATTCCCGCCTTCGCCTGTTGGCGTTAAGCTTAGCTATTTCCCTCTTGTCAACTACCTTTGTCTTTGCATGATTGCAGAAAGGGCATCTCATCCTGGTTGAAACAACACAACATCTTGTATTTAATGTTTTTTCTTATGCACTAAGGTTCCTTAAAAGAGCATATATGCATATTTTTGATAGGCTGATATGGATATTCATACATTAATTTTATTTCTGCCGGCACCTCTCCCGGTGTACTCCGGTCGCTTTGTGGCCTTGGCAGAGGCTTAGCCTCTGCTATAGCCACTCTTGTTCTCTGCAATTGTGCAGAAATATGTCAGAAACTGAGACTGCGATTCGGAACAGCGCTCAAAGAAACAATCTACTTTCTGGCTTTTTCTATCTTCTTCTTCAGCAGCGCATCAAGGCTCTGGTCATTTATCTGAACAACCTGCCACCGAACCCCGGGAATGTCTCCCTTGGCACGGCCCTTGTTGCCGCCGATGCACTCTATAATGACTTCATCATGCTCATCTATAAGCTTGATTGCCCCATCCCGCGGCGCAAAAGCAGTGACCTGCTTGCCATTCTTAACCAACTGCACCCTCACGCATTTCCTAAGCCCTGAATTGGGCTGCTTTGCCTCAAGGGTGATCTTTTCAAGCACAATGCCTTTTGCCTGCGACGCACCACCAAGAGGGTCGGATTTCTTCTTGAGGCCCAGAGTCCTGCTTACATAGGAAGCCTTCTTCCATTTGGCTTTGGCCCTGCGTTCCTTCAATTTCTTGCCTGCATTCATTCCGCTTGGCTTTTTGCCCATTTAAACCACTTTTATGTCATTTATTGAATCAAAATATCTCTGGATTATGCTCTTGGTCTGCTTAAGGTTCTGGCTTTCCCTGCCAATCAGCAGCCTCTTGGCCTCGCTGCTCTGGCTCACAAGGGTGAGTGTCTGGTTGTCCACCAGCACATCCTTAAGCACCGAAGGCTGGATCAGAGTTCTGACGAACTTCTCAATCTCAGGGTTAAACTCCAGTATTTTAATCTTTCTCTTTAGCATGAATTCAAGCTTTCTTACTGTTGAGCCGTTCCTGCCGATGGCCTTTGACATCTGGCCGGGCTCAACCACAAAAATCAGGTACTTGTTCCTGTCCTCGAAGCAGTCTTTTATTTCAGCATGGCTCACTCTTTCAAATAATGCAATGGACTGCATCATCGCCATGTCATACTTAATTCTTGTCCTCATTCAAAAACCCTAGCACAGAAATCGAAAATTGCTTCCTGCAGATTATACCAAGCTCTGTGTTTGGCACAGCCAGCGTATCCACAGGCACCTTCGCAAACCCTGCAAGCCTGCTTAAATCCTGCACCACTGCTGCGGGGCAGTTGGAGCTGAGAACCACGTGGGAAAGCCTGTTGCGCTGTAAGGCAGACCTGGTCTGCTTTGTGCCGATTACAGCCCTGCCCTCTTCCAGATGCCGCTTCAATTCATCCACTAGGCCTGTTGTTTCCTGTGCCATTTTCAGTTCTGCTTTGATATTAGCCTTGTCAGCCCTGTCCCTATGGGAGCTGGCTGGTTTATCATGACATTCTCAATTACTGAATTTAATGGGTCAACCTCTCCTGTAAGGCTTGCGTTGATTATGTGCTTTATCGGAGTCTCGAAGGACGCCCTTGCAAGCACAGATGACTTGTCCTTGACCACACCGTATCTTGTAACCCCTTTAACCGAGCCCCGCTGGCACATGGTGTCAGCAACAAGCTTGATATGCCTGATATCCACGTTCAGGCCCTGGTCCTGAATCACCTTCCACACTTCCCTGATTATAGCCTCCCTGGCCGCTTCTACGCCCAATACCTTCTCCACCTCAAAAATATCGTTGGACACTGTCCTGGAGGAGTCAACTTCCTCAAGCGCCAAAATCTTCTTGAGGTTGGAGCCTGCTGTAATAATCATTACCTCCCCACTGACTGTCTTGACAGGGAGAACCTGCTTGATTCCCTTTATCCCCTTTATGAAAACCTTCTTTATCTTTTCCTTGAGATTGAAAACGTCGCTGAAACTCTGTTCCTTGGATCTTGTCTTGAAAGTTACAATGTTGTCAGACATGCTCACAGAGACGCTCTTGATTCCTGCTTTGAGCACCTTCAGGAATGCGACATCCGTGGTGCCGAGTGCCTTATACTTGCCTTCGTCCAGCCTGACGTCAATCTTTGATTCGGCTATGCTGATCAGGAATTCGCTTGCCACCTCGCTCAATGTGGTCTCTTTTATCTTTGTGATTATCTTGTCGATATCCTGGCCTGTGCTGTATGGCTTCTTGAGGTATATGTCCATGGATGGCGTGGAAATATTCTTCCTGCCGTCAAGTATCTCGATAATCCTGGGCAGGCCAAGGGTAACGTTCATCTCAGCAACCCCTGCAAAGTGGAATGTATTCAGAGTCATCTGGGTGCCTGGCTCGCCAATGCTCTCAGCTCCCACAATGCCAACGCTCTCTCCCGGCTCTGCCTTCATATTGTTATAATCGCTGATTATGCGCTGCATTATCTTATCTGCTTTAGCTTGGGGAATGTTCCTCGCTGACATTTCATTTTCTATCTCAGCAATCAGACTTTCAGGAAGCTCATCTTCGTATTTCTTAAGACTGGCCATGTGAATTCATCTCCTCGTCAATGATGCGACGCACGTTAATCTTGCCTCCTTCTGACTTGGAAACATCTATCGAGTCATCGCCGTACCTGAACTGGATGATACGGTTGCCTGCATCCCTGATAGTGTAATCATGCTCTACCTTCACATCCTGCAGGCCGTTTGCAAGCCGCCTGTAAAGATATCCTGATTTGGGCGTCCTGAGGGCTGTGTCCATCAGGCTGTCACGGCCCACCATTGCCTGGAAAAAGAACTCATGGGGCTTTAGCCCTCCCTTGAAATTGCTCCTCACAAATCCGCGGGCATCGGTGCCAAGGTCACCTTTCTCAAATACGGACAGGGTTCTGTCCCGGTATCCGTGCTCAATTCTCTTGCCCCTCAGCGACTGCTGGCCCACCATTCCGGCAATCTGTGCAAGGTTCAGCGTGCTTCCCCTTGCTCCGGACTTGGCCATTATAATTGTGTGTGAGTTCTGCTTTGCATAGTTCTCAACAACCTCCCCTGCCTTGTTCCTGGACTTGCTCAACAACTCTGAAATCCTTATCTCCAGAGTCTCGGAGATGCTCCTGCCCGGCAGGATTTCCAGGTTGCCCTTGTAATAATCGTCGATAAGTTTCTTGACTTCCCTGTCTGAACTCTCGAAAATCTGGTCAATCTGGTCCTTTGCCTCCTGTGGAAGGTCAGCATCATCAATTGCTACGGTAAAGCCGCGCCTCATGACAACCGCAATGCCAAGCCTGAATATCTTGCCAAGAAAGTCGGCTGTAAAATCCTGGCCATACCTTGTATGGATATTCCTTATGAGCAATCCTGACTCCTGGCCGATATTTGACTTGTCAAGCACGCCCTTAAGCAATCTGCCGCTCTCTATAACAACTTCCGGTTCTTCCTTAGACCTGCTCTTGCCCCTGAAGTTGAAGTCCTGGGGGAGGAGCATGCTGAATATTTCCTTGCCCGGCACCATCTCTTTCCTGCTGAAACCAGTAAAATCGTCGACCCCTATGGAGTAAAGAAGGTCAATCGCTTCATGCCTTGGAATCTCCAAATCCTTTTGGGTAAGAAGATAGATGCCGGCAACAGAATCTTGGACGCAGCCGATGATGGCAAGTCCATATCTGGGCGAGATAAGGTGCTGCTGCACCATCATAAGCAGCTCAGCTTCGGCCTTCGCCTCCTCCGTCTGGGGAATATGGAGATTCATTTCATCACCGTCAAAGTCCGCATTGTAAGGGTGGCAGACTGCAGGGTTGAGGCGCAATGTCTTCCCCGGAAGAACCTTCACCTTGTGGGCCATCATGCTCATCCTGTGAAGGCTTGGCTGCCTGTTGAACAGGGCAATGTCCCCGTCCATGACATGGCGCTCCACGATATATCCCGGCTGAAGCTCTTCAAGGGAGCTTTCAATGGTCTCGCTTGTCAGCCTTTTGCGCTTGCCGTCAGGCCTGACAATGTAATTGGCCCCGGGATACTTGGTCGGGCCCCTCTCAACGAATTTTTTGAGATAATCAGCATTCCATTCCGTCAGCTTCTCCGGAACAGTAAGCTTTTCGGCCATAATCCTTGGCACTCCCACTTCATTCAATTCCAGAGTGGGGTCTGGGCTTATGACTGTCCTTGCAGAGAAATTAGTCCTCTTGCCAGTCAGGTTGTGCCTGATTCTTCCTTCCTTGCTCTTTATGCGCTCGCTCACCGTCTTCAGTGGCTGGCCTGAACGGTGTCTGGCAGGAGGCAGCTGGGCTATATCATTATCAAAAAAAGTGGTTACGTGATACTGCAGCAAATCCCATAAATCCTCAATAATTATTTCCGGGGCACCTGCATTTATGTTTTCAAAAAGCCGCTGGTTTATACGCACTATATCGCCAAGCTTGTGAGTCAGGTCGTCCTCAGAACGCTCTCCGGACTCTAGGGTGATGCTGGGCCTCATTGTGACAGGGGGAATCGGCAGCAGCGTCAGGATCAGCCACTCCGGGCGCACAGAGCTCGGGTTATAGCCAAGAACCCTCAGATCATTGTCAGTAATCTTCTCAAATCTTGTCCTTATCTCAATTGGCGAGAGCCTTTTCTCGTCCTCCAAAAATGTTGTCGGTTTCTCAAGAGTTATTTTGCCCTGCTTTGCGTTGCAGTGGGGGCATTTCCCAACGTTCTTGTGGGCTGTGATTATCTCCTTAAGCTTCTTTTTATGGGCGTCAATGCCCCTTTCCTTGCCATATTTTATGAGCTTGTCCCCATATTTGCTGATGAGCTTGTCATCAAGCAGTATTCTGCTGCATTCGCCGCAGGTGTGCCGGAGCAGGTGCAGTATGTGCTTTACAAATATTACATGGATTATCGGCCTCGCAAGGGAGATGTAGCTGAAGTGGCCGACGCATTCCTTGAGCCTCTGACACCTAGGCGAACGTCCATAAGGCCGCCGTCTACAGGATAGCCTTCCTTGTCGTACAGCTCAGGCGTCACCACTTTTGATGATGCCATCTTTTTTATCAATGTAGGTGATAAAATGCTAAATGATATAGACTTTACCTGCTTGTAAATCTCCACTTCTGTGTTTTCCATTTCAGTATTTGCTCTTCAGTTCAAGTTTGGGATAGACGCCGAGGCTCTTGAATTCGTCGAGGATGAGCTTGAACGCGTATGCAATCTCTATGAAGCTCACCTCAACATTGTCCCCGCAGACCGGGCAGTAGCTCCTGTTCTTGAAGGCGTCATGTATTGCAACCAGCCCGCATTTTTCGCAGATAGGGACAACGGTGCGGTCAGAATCGAATCTTTCCTTCAGCAGCAGGGAGGCGCCGTGAGCAATAAAGGTGTCTTTCTCCATCTCCCCGAGCCTCAGGCCGCCTTCCTTGGCCCGTCCTTCCGTGGGTTGGCGCGTGAGCAGCTGGATAGGGCCGCGGGCCCTTGCATGGATCTTGTTGGCAACCATGTGCTTGAGGCGCAGGTAGTACATGCTTCCTATGTATATCCTAACCTGGAATCTCTTTCCGGTGATGCCATCGTAAAGCGTTTCAGTACCATTGTCCTGGAAGCCAAGTTTCAGGAGTTCCTTCCTGAGGTCCTCCTCGGGCTCGGCATCATACACCGTGCCATTGATATAGCGCCCGGACAGGCTTCCTGTCTTTGCGGCAACAAGCTCGATAAGGTGAGCCATAGTCATCCTGCTCGGTATCCCCATGGGTGAGAAAATTATGTCAGGCACTATCCCTGATGCAGCGAATGGCATGTCCGCATGTGGCACAAGCAGGCCAATGACTCCCTTCTGCCCATGCCTTGAGGTGAACTTATCTCCGATTTCCGGCTTCCTCTGGTCGCGGATTTTGACCTGGACCAGCTTGTTTCCTTCCATGTTCTCGGTGATAAGAACCATGTCCACAACGCCTTCCTCGCCGTGCTTCATTGCAATCGAGCTTTCACGGCGCAGGTCAGGAGCCAGTGTGTACTGGTCCATCGTTGACAGGAATCTTGGCGGCGATGTCTTGCCGATAACGACATCGCCTTCCGCGACCTTGGCTTCAGGATATATGATTCCGTCATCCTCGAGATGGGCGTAGTCCTTCTCTGACCTGTAGCCTTTGACTTCCTTTTCCGGAATGCTGATAGTGTCCACCAGGCCGCCTGAATACCTAAGCTCTTCGGCAACAACTGGCCTGTAGTAAGTGCCCCTGCCCAGGCCCATGTCTACGGAGCCCTGGTTTATGACAATGGCGTCCTCCATGTTGTAGCCCTTATAGCTCATCACTGCCACAATCACGTTTTGCCCGGACGGGTGCTTGTCATACTCAGAAATATCATGGCCGATAGTCCGTACAACAGGCTTCTGCGGGCTATGGAGGAGATTGACGTCCATATCCATCCTTATATGATAATTTGACGCATAAAATCCGAGCCCCTGCTTCTGGTTCTTGGAGCCTGTATTGACTTTCTGGGCAGAGTTGAAATTTGCATACGGAACCAGGCTTGTGACAATCCCGAACATGTCCATTGCTGCAACTGAAAGATGTGTGTGCTTTGGCGTAAGCTCGCTTTCCTCAAAGGTGACCAGCGCATTCTCCTCTTCTGCAGTGTCCAGGTATTCTATTATGCCTTCCTGAACGAGGTCTTCCCAGTGCTTCTCGTTGCGCTTCAGTGCCGTGACGTGTGCCTCGGTAAGCAATGGCTTGCCGTCCCTGACAACAATCAGAGGACGTCTCAGCCTGCCGCTGGAGCTCTCCACGAAAACCTCATTGGTATATTCGTCGTAATGAACATTGACATTGCCATCCACTTTTCCTTTTCTCCTGGAGTCTATTATCTGGTTTACAAACTCCCTCGGGTTTTCCACATCCCCTACAAACTTGCCTGATAAAAATACATCTGCCATTATGACACCGTCTTGAGACCGAATGACTTTAGGGATTTCATAACATCTGATTCCTCACATGTATGGCTCACTGTCGCCAGCAGGGCAAGGTTCTTTTTCAGCCCTATGTTGGTTCCTTCCGGGGTTTCTATAGGGCACAGCCTGCCAAGATGCGTGCTGTGCAGTTCCCTTGCCTTGAAATTCTCCTGCGTAGCTGATAAAGGCGACACCACCCTCTGGAGGTGGGAGATTGTCTCAAGGTAATTCAGGCGCTGGATGCGCTGCGAGATGCCTTTCCTGCCCCCTACCCAGTTTCCGGTTGCCATGCTGCTGTAAATCCTCTGCGTCAGGAGCTTGTCCCTGATTATCACCTTGATGCTGGGGAATTTCCCCCTCTTGACTATCCTCTGGAAGTTGTACAGAAGGTCTCCTATAAGCACCTTGAGGTTGAACCTGAAAAGGTCCGCAAGCAGGTCCCCGCTCTGCTTTATGCGCTTGTTCATGTAATGGTCCTTGTCGTCTGCGGGAATCTCCCCGCGATCAGCCATAATCTGCTTTTTGAGTGCCTTGCAGAGGTTGTATGCCTTGAAAAGCCTGCTTTTCTCCTCCGTGCCCAGATGCGGCAGCAGGTACCTGTCCAGGATTTCACTCATTCTCTCCACTCTTATCTCCTTTGCCTGGGTGATTCCTGTTCTCTTTGCAAGATAATCAATGGCATCGTCCTGCGTCTTGACGTCAGAAGAACTGATAAGGTTGACAATGACCTCGTCGAACTGCCTCTCTGAGCTGACGAACTTCATTATTTCCTCATCCTTCACCAGACCAAGGGCCTTAATGACAACAACTAATGGCACCCTTTTCACTCTTGTAAATGTCAAATGGTAAATCCCGTCACTTAACCTCTCAATGCTGTGCGGAATCTTGTACGCTCCATGCTCGGAAAACATCTTGCCGGTAATGGCATTTGAAGATGTGGCATCCCTTTCCACGAGCAGCTTGTTTGCAGCAAGGTCCTCAACCTTGACAATCACTTTCTCGGTGCCGTTGATGATAAAGTAACCCCCCGGATCGTCAGGGTCCTCTCCCCTGTTGATAAGCTCCTCACGGCTGAGGTTTCTAAGGTGGCACATATTGGATTTAAGCATGATTGGAATGTTGCCTATCGCGGTCTCGAAAGTTTCCCTCTGGGCGCCGTTTATATGGGCAGAAACAGTGATGAACATCGGGGCTGCATAGGTTATCTTCCTGAGCCTGGCTTCCATCGGATAGATGTCATGCTTTGAGCCATCCGCCTCAACCAGCTGTGGCTTCTCAATCCTTATCTTGTCAAGGTGAATCTCGAACTGGTCGACATTTGCAGGGATAATCGTGGGCGTTATGACCTTGTTTTCCTCCACGATTTTCTGCAGTTCCTTTTCGATGAAGTTGTTGAAGTTCTCAATGTCGCTCTTGATTATGCTTTCTGACTCAAAGTACTCCTTTATCAGCGTTTCGTAATATTTAGACATTTTTGATTACTCTGTAGAATACTGTTTTTCCTGATAAGGGACTGTCACGCTCAATCTTTACTATATCCTCCTCCTTCGGTTTCAGGTGCTCGATAGCAGGGTCCTTCTTGGATATAAGCGGCAACAGCCCGATAGAAATCTTGTATTTGTCAAGAAGCTCTTTCTTGTCCTTTTCAGAGAGCTTGCTGTGCTTAGGCACATACAAATGCTTCCCCACATCGAATTTTGCCTTAGCCATTTTCAGTAACAATGATGGGCCGTATGGGACTTCCCTTGTGGCAGACTTTTCCCCGAACGACGTAGTCGTTCCGAGGGATTGAGCGTTTAGCGAAATCCCTCATTGCACAGGGGTGTGCGTCTACGCACAAC
>JAGVYJ010000047.1:9811-10584 GCA_018303315.1 Candidatus Woesearchaeota archaeon
ATTTAACTCCAGGAACGACGAAGCCGTTCCGTGGGATTGAGCGAACGCGAAATCCCACATTGCGCAGGAGTTTGACAGTCTGTCAAAACTTTGAACCCGGGTCAAAGCCGCGACAGGGCTTTATGATAGGCCGCTACACCACCAGGGCACAAGGCCTCTGATGCCTGTACACTCCAATCGTTCGACATTCCGCTGTCTAAGCTTTAAGTTGCTGTCGAAGAAAGAATTGTATAGGCATCTGACCTTGCGACAACGAGGTACTATTTAAAGCTTTCGCTTTCCAGCACTATCCCACCTACTTTAACAGAATTCCTGAGGATATTATAGGGGTCTGGATTATAAAAACATTACGATTTTATGGGCTGCTAAGCAAACTTCACCACTTCACTTATGGACAATTTCAGGCTTGGGAATGTTCAAGGTCACGATAGTTAAGGCTTACTTCACAGTAGTGCTTTCATACAAACATTTATAATGTCTTTTATGATACTTTATCAATTGCCGGAGACAATGCACAATATTATTTTTGACTACAGTGGCAAGTGTTTCTGGGAAGATATTGGTGTCTAATTTGGAAAGGTCGCCGTATAACGTGGTTTTAGTGGACCATCTGGAGAGCAGGCTTAATATGCTCGCTGGGGGCGTCAGAAGCCCAAGGCATAACCCAGTTTCTTTCAGCCAGCCAGGTCAGGCAGCTGATTATTTGCAGCAGCACGCTTCAGGCACAGCTTTAGTTTTGGCAAGAAACGACCTCCCCGACGGGAATGCATACA
>JAGVYJ010000026.1 GCA_018303315.1 Candidatus Woesearchaeota archaeon
TCCCTAATGACAAGCTTCTTGAGCTTGCCCCTGACCTTCCGATTCATACAGCATTTAAGGTTGCTGATGAGATACTCATGAATGCTGTACGTGGCATCGCAGAGCTGGTCACCAAGGCAGGGCTTATCAACCTTGACTTTGCTGACATCAAGGCTGTGATGAGTGACGGCGGTGTAGCCCTGATAGGGGTTGGCGAAAGCAACACAAGCCAGAGGGCCCTTGAGGCAGTTGACAAGGCAATCTTAAATCCATTGCTCGATGTCGATATATCTGGGGCAAGCGGCGCCCTTATCAATGTGGCAGGAGGCCCTGACCTCACGCTTACAGAGGCAAGGTCTATTGTTGAGAAAGTCTCTGAGCGCCTTGATGCAAATGCAAAGGTCATTTGGGGCGCGCAGATATATGATGACATGGCAAAGACTGTCAGGGTTATGCTGATAGTGACCGGCGTGCAAAGCAGCCAGATACTCGGCAGGACAGGCATACAGAAGAAGGAAGCAAAACATATAGAGCATGAGCTTGGGATAGAATTCGTGTGAAAATGGTATCTGTAAAGGAGACATTTGTCGAATACAAAAGGGTTTTCAGGATTACTAAGAAGCCCAGCATGCAGGAATTCAGGTCAATAGTGCAGGTGTCAGGGGCGGGTATACTTATCATTGGCATGATAGGTTTCCTTATACAGATGATAATAAACTTCGGGAGAGTGTGATTATGCCAGAGAGCCACATATTTGCATTAAGGACAACTGCGAATCGTGAGGATCAGGTAATGGATTTCATTACAAGCAACGCCATAAAGAAGGGACTTAACGTCTTTTCTGTGGTGAGGCCTCATGGCATGCGTGGCTACATCTTCGTTGAGGCCGAAACCCTGCCTGATGCTGAGGCAGCTGCTGCAAAAGTGCCTTACGCCAGGGGTGTGCTTCCAAAGGACATCAGCTACTCTGAGATAGAGCACATGCTTGAAACAGTCAAGAAGGCAGAGGTCAATATACAGAAAGGGGATGTCGTGGAGATAATCTCAGGCCCGTTCAAGCGCGAGCAGGCAAAGATTTCGAGGATAGACAAGACAAAGGAAGAGGTTGTTGTGGAGCTCCTCGAGGCTGCTGTGTCAATCCCCATCACGCTCAAGCTGGATGCAGTCAAGGTGATTCGCCGGGAAGGCGAGGAATCCTCTGAACCGTAAACCTTTTCTACTCTTTATTATTAGTTTCCTGCATGAGTAATGTATCGCTTAAGCAAATAGCATGGTGGAAACTTGGGTTTGGTGCAGTCTTTGCACTCCTCGTGGTTTCCCTTCTTGTTTATGCCAAGCCGCTGCTCTTTATTGCATCACTTATCCTTATCGGCGCATTTTCCATGATTCACAGGAGGTACGCTGAAAACCTTCCTATCGGCGGCGAGCTTGTTGTGTTTGGCACTGTGCTGTCAGGGCTTGCCTACGGGTTGGCAGCTGCCCTGGCCACCGGCCTGGCAGGAATGGCCCTGGGCAAGATTATGAACAGCAGGCTTGACCAGAAACTGTTCATCCCCCTCATCGGAATCATTCTGGTTGCCTCATCCACCCTGTTCCTGAAAGGCAGCCCTGTATTCTTTGCAGGAATTGTTGCTACGCTTCTCTATAATGCAGTAATATATCCCTTGTTTGTGCTCACAGGAAGCCATCCGGCAACTTCTGCCATCCGCTCAGTTACCGACATAATAATCAATATCATAGCTTTCCGTCTGCTTGGTGAGCTGATATTTGCCTTAATGGTGTGACTATTGAAAACATGGAACCTGACAGCACTGTCATTGGCTATATTCTCAGTTATCGGGCTATTCTTTGTCGCCAGGACATTCACCGTATCCCTTCTCCTGGTAGTAATCGGTGCTGCTTCCTTGGTGCCATACAGGTTTCTGAGGATACAGCTTGGCTTTGAGCTGGCAGTGTTTGTCTCCATTATAGCAACGCTAAGCTATGGCTTCGGGGCAGGGCTGTTTGTTGGCGTGCTGAGCCTTATGCTGGGCCTGTTCTTAAGTGAATCACTTTATTACCGGTTTTTTGTTCCTCTGGCTGGTATGCTGTGCCTTGCTGCAGTAACATCTTTCCTGAGCTCAGCCATTATACCTGCAGCTTTGGCAGGGGTGCTGGCTTACAACATGGTTATAGCTGCATTATACATGCTTACAGGAAGCGAGCCGGGCAGGATAGCCCTGTTTGCAGTTACTGACATCCTCTTCAATGCCATGCTGATAATTCTTTTCGCTCCCGGAATCGTGCAGATGCTAACGTAAGGTTTAAAAAGGGGCGGCTGTTTCAGAGATTGTTCTCATGGCAAAGCAAACTATAGAGGTTTTAATCGCAGGCGGCAAGGCCACAGCAGCCCCGCCCCTCGGCCCGGCACTGGGCCCTTTAGGTGTGAATATAGGCCAGGTAGTGTCTGAAATCAATAAGAAGACTGCCAGCTTTAACGGCATGCAGGTTCCGGTCAAGGTGGTTGTTGAGTCTGAGAACAAGAGCTTTGACATTTCCGTGGGAACCCCTCCTGTGTCGAGCCTTATCTTCAAGGAAGCAGGCATTGAGAAGGGCTCAGGCAACCCGGTGGTTGACAAGGTTGCCGACCTTAAGATGGAGCAGGTCATTAAGATTTCAAAGATGAAGTATGACAGCCTTCTTGGCAAAGACCCGGTGCAGAAGGTCAAGGAGGTCATTGGTTCATGCCAGAGCATGGGCATCATGGTGGAAGGCAGGCCAGCGCATGAGATTATCGACGCTATCAACAGGGGAGAGTTTGTAGAAAAGATAAGGACCGGAAAGACTGAGCTCTCGGCCGAGGAGCTCAAGGCACTTGCAGAAGAGAAAAAGAAGCTTGCAGCCGAAATGGAGGCAAGGAGGGGGGAATACCTCTCCAAGGCCAAGGAGATTATGGAAAAGATGGCTGGCAAGGAGCGCGGTGCCATCAAGAATGCCCTTGTTGAGGCAGAAATACCCACTGCCATCATCAATGAGGTCCTGCCTGTTGAGGAGCCTGCTGCAGGTGCTGAGAAGAAGTCTGAGAAGAAACCTGAAGAGAAGAAATAAAGTTTTTTATATTTCTACTGTATGCACCTTTGCATGGGAACTATTGCTGCCGACAACTTCAATCTGCAGGCCACGCTTGAGTCAGGGCAGCTATTCAGGTATGAAAGCTCAAACGACTGGTATTATGTCATAACCGGCAGCAGGTTTTTCAGGATTAGGCAGAAGGCCAGGCTGCTTGAGTTCGAGGGCACAACTCCCGGATTCATAAAATTTTTCTTTGCTATTGACGAGGATTATCATGCTGTCCTCAGCCATTTATCCAGGGACAGGGTTTTGAGCAGGGCAATCAAAAAATATTCAGGGTTGCGCATAATGCGCCAGCCTGTCAGTGATTGCGTGCTTGGGTTTCTCTGCAGCCCGGCTGCAAACATCCCTAAGATAAAGAGGAACCTTGATGCCCTGGCAGCCATGCAGGGCAACCAGGTCAGGCTCAATGGCGTGAAAGCATTCACCATGCCGGAGCTTTCAAAGCTTACCAATATCGAACTCCTTAGGAAGGCAGGCACCGGCTTCAGGGCCAAATACATAAAAAGTGCTGCCCTGATGAACCAGGATTTTTCAGGGCTTGCCAGGCTTCCTTACAGTGAGGCAAAGCACAAGCTTACTTCCATGCCTGGAATTGGCGAGAAAATCGCTGACTGCATCCTCCTTTTCGGCGCACGAAAACTTGAGGCTTTCCCGGTCGACGTCTGGATGAGGAAGGTGATGATGGAGGAATACTTTTCAGGCAGGCCCGAATCCAATGCTTCCATCGCTGAGTTTGGCAGGGAAAGGTTTGGCAGCTATGCGGGCTATGCCCAGCAGTTCCTGTACCATTGGGTGAGGAATGGCAAAGGCTGAAGTCATCTTCTGCCCTGAGTGCGGGAGCACTAACGTTTCTGGAAGTGAAAGCCAGTTCTATCGATGCGGCAGCTGCGGCTTCACCCAGGAGGATTTCCCTTCTGCGCCTGAGGATGAAGTAGTATTATTCCAGACAGATTTGAAAGAGGCCAATAAGCAAGTAAGTAAGGCAGAGGAAAGTGTCAGGCAGCTTATTATTGCAGTAATCCTGGTTTTTACCCTTGTCATATTCCTGCTGGGTTATCTTGCCTATTCTAGCTGACCTGCTCAAACAGCTCAATTGCCCTGTCGCCCAGCCCGAGGATGAATGGCGCAAGTCTGGGTCCCTGCTCCTTGTTGAGCAGCACTTTATAACCTGCCTGGAAGAATTCTGCCGGTTTCAGCCCTGCCCTTTTTTGTATCTCGTAGAACTCGTTGAAAAATGACTTCTCATCCCATTCCCTGCCGCTTTTCAGTGCCCTGACAATCTCCCTTAAGCCTTCCTTCTGCTTTTCTGAGAGGCCCAGATTTTCAGCCGGCTTTTCCTGAACCACAAATTTGACATCCTCCGGGGCATACTTCCCCACCCATGCCTTTGCGTAGTCCAGCCTTGCAAATGTCTGCTCCTCCTTGTCTGCCTCATAATGCCCTGTCTTTTTCAGGCTGCTGATTATCTTATCCTTATCATCAAATGTCTGCACCAGCATTATAGCATGGGAAATCGGCATCTTCAACGGCTTTTCAGGCTTTTTTGGATTTCCTGAAATCTCATAAAGCCTTTTTATATGGGCTTTTTCCCTTTTGTTCTCTATTTCTTCCTCATCAAAGTAAATCCTTGCTGCAGTGTCGTATTCGTCAAACAGCTGCGGCAGCAGTTTCCACGAGAAGCTTCTCTGCCGCATAAGCCTTTTGTTGTAATAGTACCTCAGCAGCTCAGGGCTTGCAACCTCGAGCCAGTCTCTTGGATAAACCACATTGCCAAGGCTTGCCGACATCTTCACATTGTCTATCATCAGGTGCTCGTAGAATATCGGCTCAGGCATGGGGAATTCCAGCACCTGCTCGCATATTTCGGCGTTCACCCAGAATGCTGAGCCCGGAACCTGGTATTCCTTTCCAGCGCCTTCGGCCACAACCCTGAAATATGCCCACTGGGCTGCCCACTCGCTCTTCCACATCAGCTTCCCTTCCCCTTTCATCGGGTCGCTTGTTCCTTTGTGGCCACAGCCCTTGGCCGCAGTTTTCTGGAAATTGTAATCATCGCACCTGTAACTGACTATTCCGTCCTTGAATGATATGACCTTTGGCGTTGCAATCTTCCCGCAGCCTTCACAAATGGGTGCCCAGGGGCTCCATGTCTTTGGCAGTGGGTTTTCCCTGTACTTGTTCTGTATTTCAACCACTGCCGGCGCGTAATCCAGAACCTTCTTGGCTATCTTCAGGAATTCCTTTTCCTTGTAGAGTTTTCTCATGGAGAACTTTTCCATGTCTGTGTAAACAAACCTGTCCAGCACCTTAAAATATTCCTGCTTGTGCTTTTCCGCATAGGACTCATAATTCCCGTCCGGGTCGGGAATGTCTGTCACCGGCATGCCAATATATTTTTCGTATGAGCCAGGAACTCCTTCAGGGACTTTTCTCAGGGGATCCATGTCCTCTGCAACCCAGATAAGTTTTGCCTTGCTGCCTGAGTCGTGCAAAGCCCTGTAGACGGAGTCGCCGCGTATGGTGTCTGAGAGCCTCCCTATATGCAGCACGCCGGAAAGGGAAGCGCTGGTCTTCACAGTATATTGGTCAAGTTTAGGGACTTTCTTCTCTGTATACCTGAATTTTTTNTGTATACCTGAATTTTTTTCTCGTAAGAATCTGTTTAGCAATCTGGTCAGCCCAGAACAGTTCTTCCTGGCTTGTTTCCTTCTCCATGCATCACGAGATAATAAAACGCTTTATAAACATTTTTATCAGGATGACATGTGCAGGTCAATAAGCTCGGGGTTGTTGAGGAATCCTTCCCTTTTGATGTCCTCAATTATGAAATACACGTCCTTGTTCACCAGCTGGAATTTGCTGTCCAGAAGCTCGATGAAATCCTCCAAATCCTTTATGTGCCGGAAGACAGCCTCTATCATGTAGTCATAGCCGTTGTTCACCTTGTGCAGGCTGTTGACATTTGGAGCTGTGCTAAGGTATTTCCCAAGTGCATCCCTCTGCTCCCTGCTCGCCTTGAGCAGCACTTTTGCCTTGGTGTTGAAATTAAGCTTTTCAAAATTCAAAAGGGTTGTGTGCTTGACTATGACTGAATTCTCGTACTGCTTGAGCTTGTCGTAGATTGTGCTTATTGGCATATGCGTCTTCTTGCTTATATGCGTAAGTGTCGCCCTAGAATTCTCCCTGAGGTGGGACAGTATCAATAGGTCTTTTCTGTTCATTGGGTCAGCTCCACTCTGGTCGGGTACTCCGGAAGCTTTCCCTGATTAATGATAGGCCTGCTATGTATTTAACTGTTTATTTCGAAGAAATCCTGAACCATAACCGCAAGTTTTTTAAATGGGCTGGCTGTTCTGGCTGCTGGAGATGTGGGCGTAGCTTGCCTGAATCCTTGAAGACAATAACGGAGGCTGAAGATGGGATTGTATAAGCATTTGAGAAATTCGTGGCGTTCAGGTTCTTCGCAGGAGCTCGTACATTCAAGGCTTGTTGAGTGGAGGCACCAGCCCTCTTCTATCAGGATTCCAAGGCCGACCAGGCTGGACAGGGCTAGGTCCATTGGCTATCGCGCAAAAGAAGGCATCATAGTCGTAAGGCAGAGAGTTATCCGGGGAGGCCACACCAGGCCCAAGATAAGGAAGGGCAGGCGCCCCAAGCATTTCAGGCAGAACCTCGTGCTTGCCAAGAATTACCAGCAGATAGCTGAGGAAAGGGCTTCCAGAAAGTTCCCGAACCTCGAGGTTCTTAATTCATATTTTGTTGCAGAGGATGGAAAATACAGGTGGTTCGAGATTATCATGCTTGATCCGCAGGAACCTGCAATAAGGACTGACAAGACCCTTGCCTGGATTGCCAACCCCGACCATAGGGGCAGGGCATTCCGG
>JAGVYJ010000050.1 GCA_018303315.1 Candidatus Woesearchaeota archaeon
GTCCCCTGGGAAAAAGAGGTGATTGGGCTCCCTTCGCAACTGCCGAAGCAGTTGCGTCGGGAAAAAGAGGTGATAGAGTAGGAATAGCACACCCCTTGTTTGCACTTTGCAGTGGTGTATGAATTAAGTTCAGATATTTAAATATTTCCATATTTTAGTATACTAAAGTAGTAACACTGAGCTTGGAATTCTTTCGTGTTTTCCATGGCGAGATTTATTAAGCAGGAGTGCCAGCCCGGGATTATGGCTGCAATGCTTAGCGCAAAACAACTGGAGCAGAGGGTTAAACGTGCATTGAGGGATGCCGGGCTTACAAGGGAATCCGTGGTCGGGATATTCCCGGAAAGGCACCTGGGGGAAGCCCTTTGCAACCACTTCATTAATGAGCTTAAGCGCAGGCTCAATTTCAGGACAGCGTTATTGCCTGGCGCTCAGGATGAGAAAATCAGGCTGACGCATATTGCACTGCCGTGGCTGATGGAAGACGAGCTGCTTGAATTCCTCAGGCAGGAGATGCTGGGCGAGGAACCTGTTAAATTCCCTGGTGCAATTGTGCTCAAGCCTGTTTCAGGCCTGACTATTGAGCAGGGAATGCAGCTTGCCAAGGCAAAAAAAATCAAGGCTGGCTTGAGGGAATACAGCCAGGAGGAAAAGCATCTGCTTGCATTTGTCAACGAGATTACAGGAAAGAACCTCAGCCTGAAGCACGGCCTCCATAAGATTGCGCAGAGCCTTCTGAGATGAAAGCTGCATTGTTTGCGCTTTCCTGCCTTATGCTGATAGCATGCTTAGAGATTGAGCAGCCTGTACATGCCTATTTCTGCGCCGCAGAGTCATGCACCGAGGTATTTGTGCAGCAAATCAGAAATGCAAAAAGCGAAGTCAAATGCGCCTTCTACCACCTGAATGATGAGCGCCTTATGGCCGCGATAACTGAAAAAGCCAGGGATGTAAGCAGCAGAATCATCATCGACGAGGATTACATCAAGGATTTTGATGCAAGCTTTGCAAGAGCGAGGCACAGCAAAGGCCTTATGCACGACAAGTTCTGCGTGATTGATAATCAGCTGGTGCTGACCGGCTCCTTCAATCCTGTGGAGGGCTCTGACCTGAGGGATGCAAACAATGTCATTCTGATGAATTCCTCGGGCATTGCAAGGGCGTATGAGAAGGAGTTCGATGAGCTCTGGAGCGGAACAGAATCTGCCGGAGGGTTCAAAGGAAGGCAGGCCTATGCTTATTTCTGCCCAGAAGACAGGTGCGCTGAAAAGGTCTTGACTGCAATCGGAGAGGCGAAGAATAGCATATACTTCATGACATATTCTTTTACTGACAGGGAGATTGCACTTGCCCTTATAATGCAGAAGAACCTGGATGTCAGAGGCATTATCGACGGGCAGCAGGCCTCCTCCTCGGTGATGGGCTGGCTGGATTTCCAGGGCATTGATGTGATAAAGGACACAAACCCCGGGCTGATGCACCATAAGGTGTTCATCATAGACAATGAGACTGTGATAACAGGCAGCTACAACCCCACAGAGAACGGGAACAGGTACAATGACGAGAACCTTGTTCTGATTAAGGACAAAAGAGTTGCGGAAGCATACCTCAATGAATTTGAAAGGCTTTGGAGCAGGACTGATGATAACAAAAGATGATATTAAGAAAAGGATAATTAACAAATTAGTAAGATGGAAAAAATGGGGAGGTTCACTGCTCACTTAACCCGGGGAAGACCGATGAAATACTGAAATATTATGAAGAAGACTGCAAAAATAAATAATGTATGAAATTTGATACAATATTGTCTCGAAATGGCAACATTTAAATAATAGCAGCAATACAACAACCTTATGGCAACAAAATCATTGTTCATAGAATTCATGGGAGACTCGCCGACAGTCAGGGTGCTGGATTTCCTGATGAGTGAAAGGGACCTGGACTTTTCCATCACAGATATGGCAAGAAATTCAGGCATAGGCAGGGCAACCCTGTACAGAATTTGGGATGCGCTTGTGAGGAATGGGATTATTGTGCCAACAAGGGTTATCGGGAAAGCCAAATTATACAAATTGAATAAAGGAAACAAAAAAATAAAAAAATTGATTGAGCTTGATGACGCCTTGATTCTGGAAGACTTAAGGAAGCGCTCCCGAAAGCTGAAAGTTGCAGCACAGCAATAAGCTTATAAATTCCTGATTCATTCTGAGGGCTATGAAATTCGACGTTTACTGCCTGGGCCATGCCATCATGGACGTGCTTGTGGATATATCTGAAGATGAATTGCTGAATTTCGATTTTGAAAAGGGGACCATGGCTCTAATCAAGGAATACCAGCTTATGCCTATACTTGAGAAGCTCAACCACCTGCCGAAAAACAACCAGCCTGCCGGCTCAGCAGCCAACACAGCAATGGCTGTTGCCAGCCTTGGCGGAAAGTCGGTGTTCACAGGGGTGGTGGGAAATGACGAGCATGGCAGGGAATATGCAAGGCTGCTGGCACAAAGGGGCGTGCACACGAGAATTGTTGCTGAATCAGCTACAACAGGAAGATGCATCTGCCTTATCACTCCTGACTCCCAGAGGACTATGGCTACGTTCCTCGGCGCAAGCCAGGCAGTGAGGAAGGAGCATGTTGACGAGCAGCTTCTTAAGGAAAGCAGGTTTTTGCACATAGAGGGCTTCCAGTGGAACCTCCCCGAGCAGAAGGAAGCCACGCTTCATGCAATCAGGCTTGCAAAAAAGCATGGGGTGAAGGTAAGCTTTGACCTTGCTGACCCATTGCTGGTTGCTGAGCACCGCGAGGAATTCAAAAGGCTTATTTCAGAGCATGTTGACATTGCCTTTGCGAATGAGGACGAGGCATTTGCCCTGACAGAGCTACCTGTTGAGAAGGGTTTGAAGAAGATGGGGGAGCTTGCAGAAATTGCTGCTGTAAAGCTGGCTGCAAACGGTTCCCTCATACGCCAGAATGGAAAGACGCACGTCATTAACGGTTTTAAGGCGAAAGCTGTGGATTCGACAGGGGCAGGAGATGTCTACGCTGCAGGAGTTCTTTATGGATTGAGCAAAGGACTGGGGATTGAGAAAGCAGGGAAGCTGGGCTCCTTCCTCGGCGCAAGGATTGTTGAGCAGTACGGAGCCAGTTTCCGGCAGCCAGTCAGGGAAAAGGCAAAAAGATTCCTAGGATGAGTTCTTCGGCCGGAATCGCATGAATATTATCACGATATTGAACACTACCAGTACTAACACAAGGGCTATCAGCAGGTTTACCTTGCTCAGCAATCCTGCCTGCTGGGCCTCGCCTGCCTGAACTACCTTTCCTGTAGGGGTTGCCGAGATGCTGTTGGGAGAAACAATGATGTCAAACTGCCTCTCCTTGGCCTTTCCGGCGTAGAAGACCACCACATTGAGCAGGTACTGGCCCGGAACAACCTTGTCCGTGTCCCAGAATGCCTTCAGGATTTGCTTGCTGTGGGGGTCGAGGTCGGCTGTGGCTGTCTTAAATGTTGTGTAGGTCTTGCCTGAGTCCTTGACCTTGACTTCTGCGAAGATGCCTGTAATTGGCAGGTTGTAAAGGTTTGAGACTAGAATGTCGAATTGGGCAATGCCGCCGAGCTGGAACTTGTCAACAGAAACGCTGTCTATGGAGATGTCCAAATCGCCTATTGAGAACTGCTTCTCCTGCACTGTTGTTTTGCCGTCGTAGACCACGGTAAGCCTGGCTGTGTAGAGGCCGGAAAGCTGGGAAGCTGTGTAGGGCACGGTTACCAGCTTCTTGTCCTTGGCTGCCAATGGAAGTTTCTGGCTCTGGAGCGTTTCCAGCACGGTATTGCCCAGGCCGAGGATGTCAATAAATGCCTGGGCCTCCTCTATGTCTTCAGTGCCCAGGTTCTGCATCTCGACTGCAAAATTGGACTGCTGGTTCTGCCTGAACTGCGGAAGTATCAGGCGGGCTTCCACAAACTTGCCTGAGTAGGGCACGGTCACTTTCAGCTTTGACTTAACCACAATATTGGTTGTGATTGTTCCCCCTGAATTCGGGGAAAATGCGCGCACGCTGATGTCGCTCAGATGGTCTCCCTGCTCTGCCAACGAAGCAGGAAGGTTAAGCTGGAAGCTGGTCTGCTTCTCGGTTTCCCCCTGCCTGAAAGTCAGCTGCACTTCTGGAAAGGACACATAGTCTGCCAGCTCTCCCTCTGCATATAGCACGGCATTAAGCGGCTCCCCGCCTTCATTGACGATTTTCAGGGGTATTGTTTTCCGGAGATTGGGCTCAAAGATGACATTTACATTACCGGGGGCAATGCCTATTGCGTAGGCATAGCTGGACAAGAGAAGGAATACAGCAATCCAGACTATTATTTTTGCTTTCATGGAGGACCAGCCACGGTGAGTGTTACATTTGCCTGCTTTGTCTCAAAAGGCTCAGTCGAAGGAACTTCAAGACTTATTTCAACCTCAGCCTCGTCTGTCAGTTCGTGCCAGTCGAGGTTGCCTACTATGCGCTCGGACACGTTGGTCATGTTGGCGAATGATGTCTTTGACAGCCCGGAGTCAAAGCTTCCTGATTCGTTGCTTGTGTTTGCGGCAAGCTGGTAGTAGGAAGTGTTCAGGCCAACCTGCTTCCATAAGGCGGTTGAGTTTATGCTTACATTGACAGGAACGTTGCCAGTGTTCCTAATCTGGAATGGAAGCGGCACATTATCTGATGTAGAGTTAATCTGGCCAGGCTCCATGCTGCCAAAGTCAATTGCTCCTGTGACCAGGCTTGACGATACCAGGGTTACCACTGTAAAGTTCCTTACCACAGACCAGTCGCTCCAGTTCCCGCTGTCGTTTGCCCTGACTCTCCACCAGTAGGCCTGGTCAAAGTTAAGATCGGTTGTTTCCTGCCAGGAATTGTTCTGCGTTAAGACATTTGTCACAATTGAGCTGAAGGCATTGTCATTTGCAACCTGAATCTCGTAGTTGAGGATTGTATTGTTATCTGGGTCGGTGCTGTTAGTCCAGTTGTATCGCGGCAGCCTGTCTGTGAATGTTACAGGCTCGTGCTCCGGATAGCTCAGATTTGGCGGGTTTGGTATTGAGTTATTGACAGTGAAGTTAAATATGCCGGTGTTGTTCCGGTTGTTTGATGTATCGTTGAAGTAAATTAGCCAACTAATCCTCGGAGTGAGGTTGGCTGTGATTGTCTGGCTGATGTTGGCCTCGTAGAATGTGCCTGATATGAACACTGTGCTGTCATTTACCCACGTTCCCGACTGATTCCACGAAAAGGTGTAGCTTGACAAAGCAGTTTCATCAGTAAGGTTTACATGGAACTTTATAGGATTGTAAATCTTAGGAGTGTTGTCTGTTGAGTTATCAGTGGCGTTGAACCAGCGTGGTGGGATAATATTAAGCGTGAAGTTCTGTGCTGAAGTGCTCTTCAGGTTTCCTGCTGCGTCCACTGCGTGTGCCTGTATCGAGTAATTGCCGTCCAGTAGGTTGGTGTAGTTGTTGTTTAGCCTGTACAGGCCTGTGTTGTAGCTTGAGTTGATTTCTTCTGCGCTTAAAGCTCTGGTCTTCGTCTATTGTGCCTTTGAAGTAGTGCAGGCCGTTGTTTCTTGTGCCTATGTCTATCGGGCTGCTGGTCGGGGATAATCCTCCGTAGAATGCATAGGTTGAGTCCAGTTGGCCGTCTATATACAGTTGGATTTGGCTTCCGCTGTATGTGAATGCTGTGTGATACCACCGGTTAGGGTTAATTGTTGTCGTTGATTCTTTCCATCCTGAGCCTGTGCCAGTGATGTTCACAAGGAATGCTCCGAGCTTGCTTGCGGTTGAACCGCCCACGTAATAGTAAAAGTTAGGGCCACTGCTGTCCTCATGAGAGACTATGGCATGCGATGACCCTGAACCGGTAAGGTAAATCCATGCAGAAACCGTAAGCAAACCAGTCCTGCTCGTGTTTAGACTGTCTGCATAAGCAACTCTGACCTTATCATTGCCCCCATCAAACACAATTCCCTTACCCCTCTTGC
>JAGVYJ010000048.1 GCA_018303315.1 Candidatus Woesearchaeota archaeon
GGTCTGGTAGTGAAGCCGAAACTTACAACAGGCAATACAGAACAGAAGTCTTTTACCCCAAAAATTGATGGACTTGACCAGAGCTTCATGATAATGGCTGAGCTGGAAAACTGCACCAGCTCTGCATCCCTTCTTGTCACATCGGTGAGGACGCCTTCCAGCCCGGAAATTTCCATTGAGCCAGGCAAGGATATTATCGACAGCGATGAATCTCTATATGTTGATATCGAGGTTAACCCCGGGAATTCCTCGCAGGAACTTAACGTGTATCTGAGCGATGGAAACAGGAAAATCTCAAAGACAACCTCGGTGCAGCTGCCTGCTTACGCAGCCAGCACTCTGACAGCAGCCATTTCCCCAAACAACCGGTGCCAGCAGTCCGGGAGCTATCTTCTAAGGGCTGAGGCAGAGGAGCTTTCAGCTTCCAGGCCGATAGCCATAAACCAGGCTGCATCATGCCAGGAAAAATCACAAATCTCTGCCGACTCTGCTGATGCCGTTATTAAGCAGCCGAAAACAGAAGCAAAACTGGAATATGAGCTGGCATCAATCCCGGTCAAAGTTGACCCCTCTCTGCTGATGCGTGGTCTTATGTCTATAGGGGAAGCATAAGCTATTCCGGAGAGCGCATGCAGAACCTTGTCCATCTTGCGCTGCTGCCAGGGCAGGAGAATCGCATATATTTCAACCTCTCAGCGGATGTCCCTGAGACAGAGCTGTATAAGGTCAAGCTGAGGATAAATTCCTCTGCAAGGAAAACCCTCATCGAGCTGACAAGGGACCTGTTCATAACGGTGCCTAGCCGCAACATTACCCAAAGTGTTCTGGAGAAAAGCGCTCCTGTAACCAAGGCAAGGGAGCTCAGCCCGGTTACAGGCAATATTGTTTCCGAGCATTATGCTGTATATGAAAGCCCGTCAGCCAAAACCGCAAAGCTGACGCTGTTCTTCCTTTTGGCCGTGTCAGTGGTTATGAATGTGTTCCTTCTCTGGAAACGAGCATAAGATTTAAATATCTCGCTGTGGTGTTCTGGCATGTCCATGAACCTTAAGATTGGCATTTTCATATTCTTAATCCTCTGCCTAGCAACAGCTGTTGCTGCCCAGAGCGCCACCCACAAGGCCAAGCCCGTAATAAATGTGGACTACTCCAGAGATGACATAAGCGAAGGGGTTGAAGTCACAGGCACATCCCTGACAGGCCCGGACAGCAAGTCTTACCCTGTTGAAAGGATTGACGACACGTCAAGCAAGGAGGTGTTCAGGTACAGGCCGACACAAGACCTGCCGGATGGCAGTTATACTTTTACTGTGTCAGCAAAGTCTTTGGGGGCGGGCAGCAAGGCAAATTCCCAGACTATAAGCTTTGCTGTCGATACACGCATGCAGTTTACCATACTTGAGCCCAACAGGTTCGGCTGGTCCAATCAGTCAGTCTATAATTTCAAGTTCAGCACAGGCAGGGAGCTCAGCTCGTGCAGAGTGGCAAGGACAGAGGAAGCTGTGAAGCGCGATGACATAAGCCAGCCGATGGGCAGGGATTCCTCGCAGAAAGTCTTCAATTACTCTGAGTTCAACAGAATCATTCCTGCAAGGGGCATGGCATGGGTGAGGTGCATAGACAGCGAGGGCAACACATTCATTACAAACTTCTCAATAGAAGTGAGGACATCCGCTCCTGCAATTTCAAGCCTGCAGGCAACTGACAACACAGTGGACAGCACTTTGGTGACCGCAGAAACCACGCATGAAGCAGTGTGCAGATATGCAATAAACCCGGCGCCAGCTTCACCCCCTTTGTGGGAAAGCATGAAGCCATTTGAAAGCGAGAACGAACTTCTGCAAAAGGACCACGTTAAAACCCATAAATCCTTTGTTCAGGGCCAGGGCATTGTCCTTAACATTGCCAACAATTTATCCGTGAAGTGCCGGAACCTTGCCGGGACTTTCTCAGACATAAAGACAACAGCCTTTTCAATTGACACAAACGCAGCTGAAAGTGTCAAGGTCACCCCGGCAAGCGGGAGCGTGGTGTCGAGGAAGTTCACCCTTAAGGCATTTACCAACGGCCCCGCGCACTGCAAATATGGAGTCGGCTCTGATGCAAAAGACATGGCAGATGAGGATAATGACTATACGCACAAGGCAGAAGTGGAGTTTTCCGGGGAAGGAACCCACAGGATTTCCCTGACGTGCAAGTTCATAGTCAACGACAGGGACAAGACAGCCGAACTGACATACATTGTTGACTCAAGTGCTCCGTCAACTCCTTCGGTCAAAGTCACAGGGCTTGCTGCAAGAAATCCTGATATCATTGCCAGAAATGACCGGATTTCAGGCGAGTGGCAAAGCACGGATACCCAGTCAGGCATCAGGCATTACCTGGCAAGCGTTTACGATATTTCCGGCCAGCTTGTATTCGGCCCTGAGCAGACATCAGAGGCATCAGGCACGTTCAATGTCGGGCTTGAAAACCAGGAAAGCTATTACCTCAACGTAACTGCCGTCAACAATGCAGGGCTTGAAAGCCCGGGCAGAAGCCAGCCGGTTACCGTGGATATCTCGCAGATTTCTGCAGAGTGCCAGAACGGCGTAAAGAACGGCCTGGAAAGCGGTGTGGATTGCGGCGGGCCATGCCAGACATGCGGCACAGGGCTTGCATGCACCAAGAATTCAGACTGCACTTCCGGCAAGTGCACAGGCTCGGTTTGCCAGGCCCAGGCCCAGACAACATGCAGTGATTTTATCAAGAACCAGGATGAAACAGGGGTTGACTGCGGAGGTGTATGTGCAAAGACTGAAGGCAAGCTCTGTGCTTCCGGAGAAGGGTGCACCTTGGATGAGGACTGCAAATCAAGCCTCTTCTGCCTGAGCAATAGCTGCGTCAGCTTTTCCAAATCAGGTGGGATAGATTTTGGCGAGGATACAGGAGAATTCACAGAAAAGCCCGGGGAGACTTCAACACCGCCAGCAGAAAAGCAGATAATTTCAGATGAATCAGCCCAGACCACGACCAGGGAAAAAGGCTCGCCAATATTCATAATGCTGGTATTCTTCTTCCTTGTAATAGCTTTAATCGGGGGCGGGACATTCGCATATTACAAGATAATGCGGAAGCGCACCAGGCTGAAACAGGAGCCTAAAATCAGCGACATCCTGCCGAAAGAGGAAAAAACAGAACCCAAGTCCTTTGTCCAGAAGCGCAAGACAGCAAGCCAGAAAAAGGCAGAGAAGCTGGAGACGAAGAAATCAAGGGAGAAAGTGTTCGAGCAGTTCGAGAAATAATAACCTATATAAAGTCATTCTGCTCAAATCACGCTTTATATGAATAAAAAGGGAGTCACAACCGAGATTGAGGTATTCAGTTTTCTGGCAGGGATGGTTGTGGTCGCCCTTGTGCTGATACTTGGCTATAGAGGCATCGGGAATGTGCTTGAGGCAGGCCAGCAGGCATCTTACTCGCAGTTCGAATCCAGCCTGGCAATGACTGCCTCCAGGGTTACACCTCTGCAAGGGTCAGCAGATGTGATTTCCCTCGACCTTCCTTCAAGTGAGGAAAAGGTTTGCTTCATAGACCTGCAGAGAAAAGCCTCTGAAGGCATAAAAGCCGCGGTAAGCGGCGGAGAGGTCATCTATGACAGCTGGGACAGCCGGGTGCAGAGAAATGTGTTCTTTGCGCCAAGCATGATTTCATTCTACCTGCCTGACCTGGATGTTGCTACAAAAGATGGTTATCTCTGCAGCAAGAAAGGGGATGAAGTGGTTCTTGCAGGCAGGGGAAGCTCAGCCCAACTTTACAGCAAGGGAGAAGAGCCTTTCGAAACAGTCTCCTCCATAATTCCCCTGCCTGTGGATGCAAACGGGGTTACCAAAGCAGCGGTTTCATTCACCAGCACCGATGGCAAATTCACAGGCCTTATCCCCCAGGGGACAAAGGTAGCTGACAGAAACGGCAATCCGGTTGCAGCGCTCACGCTTTCGGAGTTTGAAAGCGTTGATTACGCGAATAACCTTGCAATAGCGAATTTTTATGACCTGGGCCCTGACGGCACGACATTCAGCCAGCCAATGAGCGTTTCCATAGAAACAGAAGGTCCAGGGTCAGGCTATAGCATGGGAAGAGCTGCATTATCTTACTACGCGCCTGAGGGAAACTACTGGGTCGGGCTGCCATCCACTGCTAATGGCAACACTGTTTCTGCATCCACCACTCACCTCACTACTTTCACCGTTGTCCTTGACTGCAATAACAACGCCCCTGTACAGAGAATCGACCTCGGTTTGGTCTACAGGGAGCCTGCTGTAATCAGGGGGCATGAGGAACAATGCGGCGCTCCTGGAAACTGGGTAACCACAGCTGAGGGTGCGGTCTATTATTCTGGCAGGCATGAGGACCTGATAGCAAGGTCCGGCGGCCAGCAGGCATATGATGCAAAAGTGCGGGAGATAACAGTCAATGGCCAGGTAAAGAAAGGCTATCTTAAGGCTGAGAATGCCGGCGGTAGTGCGAATGTCATGTTTAGCATGAATAAGAATACTTGTGTTGCCGCATCAACAGGGTTTGAAATCCTTGTCTCAGAATGCGACGACCAGTGCGAAATCACGCTTAATGGAAAATCGCTAGGCGTGTTTGCCAATACCAAGGTAGAGACGCCTGTGCCGAAGCCGGTCAGTGCATTACTTGACCAGAACACGATGACTGTCAAGGTGATAAACACCCTATCAGGATGCTCAGGAGCCAGGATAAGCTTTTTGTTCCAGGGCACAATAGGAGAGAAACCTGAAACGTCAGTCGTTACAGAAGTGTCCAGACAAGAGGTTTCAAAGCTTTTCGAACAGCCATGCAACACGACATATTTCGGCAAGGAATATGTAAGCACCGACAACAAATATTCTTGCACTAATGCTGACGGAAAATGGAGTCCTTTGAAATATGAGTGCAAGGAGAAAACACCTGAAGGAAAGAACTATGAGACATATTCACTCGTTGATACTTCCATAAAAACTGACAGCCAACAATCATGCCTTGATGGAATCAAGAGCAAACTCAGCTGCGATCCTTCATCATTCGGGTTCCCGTTTGCAGACTGCGACATTGATACCTCTCTGGAAGGACCTCAATGGGTAAGGCTGGTGTATAAGTGCGAAGACCTGGGCAATGGCCAGGGCATAAAGAAACTGTTTGTGAGTGCGAGCCGAACAGATGCAACGACAAGATATCCGGACTTGGAGAGCTGCTCTGCAGGGGCAGGCCAAATCCCATCCGGAGGGGATGAAATTCCTGGCGGGGACCAGCAGTTGGTCGAGCCATGTGCTGGAAAGGATGACGGCTACCGCTTCTGCTCTGGCGAAGATCCGGGGAAGATAAGCGCATGCAAGGGTGGAAATGTTGTCACACCAACAGAGACAGATGATGGTTGGCTCAACAATTGCGCAGCAGGAATGGTTTGCAAAAACAATGATGATGGTTCATTCAAGACTTGTGAAGAAATCTCTGCAACTGACTGCGTTTCTGATGCCCAATATGTACGGTCTTGTGCGCTCACTACCATCGTTGAGACCAACCTTCAACTAGGCGGCTATGGTTACAGCACCACTAAGGAGTGCGAGAAAGGAGCATGCATGGAACAGCAGAAAACAGCGCCCTCTGAAGCAAACATATGCGCTGGCACCACAGGATATGTGAGGTTCTGCTCCAGCGCAGGCAGCACAACAGACAGGAGGATTTACAACTGCGAAAACGGTAAGCTCAAAGATGACGTTGACGAATGCGTCCAGGGCAGGGTTTGCACAAAGAGGGATGACGGAACCGGAACTTTCAATACATGCGAATTAACAGCTGCCGCCGTAGCAGCT
>JAGVYJ010000049.1 GCA_018303315.1 Candidatus Woesearchaeota archaeon
AAGAGATTGCATGGTGCACCAATGCTAAGTAAAAGAGAACTAAAAGAAAGCTATGAGGAATGCTTGAAAAAATTCACTATAAGGAGTATTTCTGATGAAAAAAGGTTTGTCGGAGAATACTTTGAGAAAGCGCTACATAATCTTGAACTTGCAGGACTGCTGGATTTGCTTTCCAGAGATAATGAAAAGAAGAAGGCAATTCAAATTTCTCCTAATAGCCAATATTTCGACTGGATAATCATCACTTCGTATTATGCAATGTATTTGGCTGCGACGTCTGCACTTGCAAAAGTTGGTTTGAAGTGTACGACACATGGTTCAACAGTAATAGCTCTGGAATATGTCTATTGTGTTGAGAAGAATCTCCTAGACAGGAAACATATAGCAATGATTGAAAATGCAAAGTTTGGAAGAGAAGATATTCAAAAGATAGACGAAGCCATGAAAGGGAGAACTGCAGTCCAGTACACCATTTCCAAAAAATATGGTGATGTTGAGGCAAAGAGGACCCTAAAGAATGCTAGAGAATTTATAAATAAGCTAGATGAAATCTCAAAATAGTGCCTTTTTGTCATATTAGATTACATAGCAATTACAGCCCAAAAAAACCGATACCTTTTTAAATGGCCTTCTAATCCGGTGAGGTGCACACCCGAGTTCAGGCAACTGGGCGCTATAGGGCGTTGAGCGTGTTCTCGCGTGTGTTGACAAACATGGAAGAAAAAGACTTCAGCTATATTGTTCGCGTAGCGAACACTGACATTGACGGGCACAAGCCTGTGTACATAGGGCTCGCAAGAATCAAGGGCGTGGGCAGGACTTTGGCCAATGCAATCTGCGCAAAGACAGGAGTGGAGCCCACTGCAAGGCTGGGAAACATAGGAAAAGAGGATGTGAAGAAGCTTAATGATGTTGCCAGCAATCTCTCATCAAATTTCCCGGCATGGCTTCTTAACAGGAGAAGGAACTACGTGACAGGAAAGGACGAGCACGTTATCACGGCTGACCTCCAGTTCTCAAGGCAGGCAGACATAAGGCAGATGCAGAAGACAAGGAGCTACAAGGGCATAAGGCACGGGAAAGGCCTGCCTGTAAGAGGACAGCGCACAAAATCAAATTTCAGGAGAAACAAGGGCAAGGGCCTGGGAGTAGTAAAGAAGTCCCAGCAGCCGGCGGCGCCTGCAGAGAAGAAGTAAAATGGGAGACCCGAAGAAGCCGAAGAAAACATACAGCACGCCTGTGCACCCATGGCAGAAGGCCAGGATAGAGGAAGAGCAGGGCCTTGTAAAGGAATACGGCCTCAAGAACAAGCAGGAGATATGGAGAGCCAATTCCGTGCTGAAGAAGATAAAGGGCCAGGCAAAGAGGCTGGCAGCAGGCAATGATGCGCAGACAGCGAAGGAAAAAGAGCAGCTGCTGCAGAGGCTGCAGAAGCTCGGCCTTATCGAGGCAGGCCATGACCTTTCCTCGGTGCTTGGGCTTGACACAAAGGATATCCTCGAGAGGCGCCTGCAGACAGTGGTTTACAGGAAAAGCCTTGCAAACTCAATCAAGCAGGCAAGGCAGATGATAACTCACCATCATGTATCAGTGGGCCCGCACACTGTTTCGCAGCCAGGTGTTTTGGTTGCCAAGGGCCGGGAAGCAGATGTAAGGTTCGATGAAGACTCGTCTTTTGCAAAGGATGAGCATCCTGAAAGGCAGGTAATAATCAGGAAGATAGAGGCTGAAAAGCTGAAGCACATCGGCGAACAGAAAGCCAATGAGAAGAAAGCTGATGAAAAGGCAGAAAAAAAGGCTGAGGAGAAAAAGCCTGAACCCAGGGCCAAAAAGAACAGGCCTGTGAAAGAAGCAAAGAAAATTAGCAAGGAAGCTGAGGTGGAGTAATGGCTGCCAATAAGGAAGTCAACAGAGTAGGAATCGCACACATATTCTCAAGCTACAACAACACAATAATACACATCACCGACAGCACCGGCTCAGAGACAATAGCAAGGGTGTCAGGCGGCATGGTCGTGAAGTCAGACAGGCTGCAGAGTTCGCCAACAACTGCCATGGCTGCTGCCAAGAAGGCTGCGGAGATGGCAATAGAGAAGGGCATCAACATGCTGCATGTCAAGATAAAGGCACCTGGAGGCCACAACGGGCCGATGAACCCCGGCCCCGGAGCGCAGGCAGCTGTCAGGACACTGGCAAGGCGGGGCATGCGCATCGGAATAATCGAAGAGGTAACACCTGTGCCTCATGACTCCTGCAGGAAGAAAGGGGGAAAAAGAGGCCGGAGAGTGTAATGATGAACATACAAATTGTTGAGGAAAAAAAGAAGGACAACAAGCTCGTGCTGAATATCTCCAATACTTCGACAGAATTCATCAATGCCCTGAGGCGCGCCTGCATAGAGGAAGTCCCGACCATGGCAATAGAGGATGTGGAGTTCAGACATAACAGCTCGGTCATGTACGACGAGATGATATCCCTGAGGCTTGGGCTCATCCCGCTGAAGACAGACCTCAAATCATATGAATTGCTTCCGCCTGAAGAAAGGGAGAAGACAGAGCCGGCTGCGAAGACGCATCTCAAGCTGACGCTGAAAGAGACAGGTCCCAAGTTGGTGACTGCAGCCGACCTGCAAAGCCAGGACCCCAAGGTAAAACCAGTCTATCCGGACATTCCGATTGTAAAGCTGCTGAAAGGCCAGAGGCTCGAACTTGAGGCAACGGCAGTGCTCGGCCAGGGGAAGGAGCACAGTAAATGGAACCCGTGCCTTGCTTACTACACAAACCAGGCCAAGGTGACTGTCAACAACAATTCCAAGGAGTTTGAGCAGTTCAAGAGCAAGTATCCGCTTCAGGTCTTCGACAAGGGCAAGATTGACGCAAAGGCCATAATGGAGAAAGGGCTGGTGGATGCTGTTGCCGGGATAAACCCGGACATAGTAAACGTGGAGTACGACGACACCGCATTCATATTTTACATAGAAAGCTGGGGGCAGCTGCCCGTCAGGGAAATAATCATTAAGGCCCTGGAAATAATCGAGCAGAAAGCTGAGGAATTCAAAGCTTTGGTCAAGGAGTGACCCGCAAATGATGCGGGGGTGGCAGAGCCTGGTCAAATGCGCAAGGTTGAGGATGCATTCAGAAGCCTTGTCCCTTAGTGGGTGCGCGCGTTCGAATCGCGTCCCCCGCATAATATCACGACAAAAATGAAAACAGGAGCGACACAACCTTTTAACAAAAGGTTGATCAAAAAACTTCCAGTGCTACATTCGCTCCGCGAAGCAGCACGACAAAAATGAAAACAGGACCGACAAACCCGCAATTGAACGCCCTTATACAGGAGCTGAAGAAGAGCGCCATCGAGCAAGATGTAGCCATATGGAAGAGGGTTGCAACCGACCTCGAGAAGCCCACAAGGAACAGGAGGGCTGTCAACCTTTCAAGGATAAACCTCCATGCAAGGAATGACGAGATTGTGGTCGTGCCCGGTAAGGTGCTCAGCTCGGGCGAGATAAAGCAGGGGCTGACAATTGCAGCGTACCAGTTCTCAAAGGGAGCCCTTGAAAAGATTCAGCAGGCAAAGTCACAGGCTATCACGCTCAACGAGCTTATCAGGAAGAACCCCAAGGGGAAGAGGATGAGGATCATAGGATGATAATCGACGCCAAGGACAAGATAGTTGGAAGGCTTGCAACATTTGTGGCAAAGCAGGCACTGCTCGGAGAGCGGGTTTACATTGTCAACTGCGAGAAGGCAGTGATAAGCGGCGGCAGGAAGGACATTGTTGAGCATTATATCAAGAGACTGGAGCTCGGCCAGCCAAGGCAGGGCCCGGTATTCCCGAGAAACCCTGACCGGTTTGTCAGGAGGATTGTAAGGGGAATGCTTCCTTTCAAGACTAGGAGGGGGCGCACCGCACATGGCCGGGTGAAATGCTACACAGGCCATCCTGAGGATGTAAAGGGAGACGCCATTGACGTGAGTGCTGCCTACATGGGAAAACTGCCGAATGTCAAGTACATGCGCGTGAATGACGTATGCAGGCTTATAGGAGGGAAGCAATAATGGCAAAAGTGGTGCATCTCGTCGTTGCAGGAAAGAGAAGGAAATCCATTGCAAGAGCCGGGATAACTAACGGAACAGGAAAGGTCAGGATTAACAAGATTGCTGTTGCCAATTTCGGGAGCAGGATGGAGAACCTTAAAATCCAGGAAGCCATACTTCTTGCCGGGGACAAGATGGCCAAGTATGATATTGATGTCATGGTGCATGGGGGCGGCCCTGTGTCACAGGCAGATGCTGTAAGGCTGGCTATCGCCAGGGCAGTCGTGCAATTCTCCAAAGACAGGAAACTTGAGAAAGCCTATCTGGACTATGACCGTGCGATGCTGGTAGCTGACGTCAGGCACCGCGAGGCCAGGAAGCCCAACAGGCACGGGAATGCCCGTGGAAAAGTGCAGAAGAGCTACAGGTAATTTTTTCTATGGAAATCAGGCAGGTAAACAGAATAAGATATCTTGTGCATCCTTTTTTCTACAATGCAAACCCTCAACTTGGAAGCAGGAAAAAGCTTGTCGAAACGCCTAAAATGCAAGCATGGCTGGATGTTATTGAAGAGGCGGTAAGGGATGCAGGCCAGCTCTTGTTGATGTCGCCGGCTAATTTTCCGTACGAAGTTATATTGCAGGGGAATGCAGGCATTGTCGGAATGGCAAGGCAGCTCCGGCGTGATGGGGCTGCACGGAATGACGGCGTAAGTATGCAGCTTGAGCTGATGAGTTCCGCTGCACTGGCGCTTCATGAAAGGTTTTACGTTGCCAGGAATTTGGGGGCGGAAGTGGTTGAAGACCTTACTGTAAAGGGATTCAGGTTCGCTGATGGGCTTTCTGTCGACGCAATGGGCGAGATAACAACTTCCTGCGTTCTTGATTACGGCCTTGGGCTTGCAGGCCTGCTTGGGGTTCCTTTGTCAAGGCTTACTGTTGATTGCAGGCGGAGCTGCTCGCTGGACGGCTGGGGATTAAGGCCATCTGATGTGCACAGGCAAAGGATTGCCCTTGACATGGCAGGCGGGCCGCAAAGATATTCTGCCGGGGATATTGAAGAGTTCACGGACAGGCTTTTCAGGGATGCAATATTGGAAAATTATATAACTGAAAGATAATTCCGGCCTTTTACATCCAAGATGCTGACCCATAAACCTGCAGGGAAAGTTACCGTTCTTGTTAATCCCTTAGATTCAATACACGTACTTGAAGGAAAGCTGAAGAGCGAATCAGGAAGGCCCGACAAGGTTGAAAAATACCTCAGGCTTGTCA
>JAGVYJ010000052.1 GCA_018303315.1 Candidatus Woesearchaeota archaeon
TTCAGCGTTAACCCGAAGCTGGTTCGCGCCTTGTTTGCAGGATATGTCCCTGTTGCCCTGCTTGGCTTCATTGTCAACAGCGTCTGGCTTACAGGCATACACAGGCAGGAGAAGATTGCAGGCATACTTATTACATTGCAGCACCTTGCCGTGCTGCTGGTTGCAGTGAGCATAATGGCATGGTACCTTGCCCAGCTGCAGAACACGCTTGTAAAAGCCAGGAGCCAGGCTGTGTTCGGCGCCTCATTTGGACTGGTGTTCGGGCTATTCACCGTAAGCCAGTATTTTTACTATCAGCTTCCCCTGCTCGCATTGGTATCCGGCATTATAACGCCTGTTGTCTCATTTGCCATAGCTGCGCTGGTGTATATGAAGATGCTAAGCCTCTGAGAACTTACAGGTTCTGGAACACTTCTGCCAGGGTGGGGTGGATATGAATCGTCTGCAGCACATGCTCCATGCTCTGGTCTGTCGTATTCATCATCACCACAAATTCATGGATGAGGTTTGAGCTGTCGGGCCCTATCATGTGCGCGCCGAGAATCCTGTTGGTTTTCTTCTCAACAAGGACTTTTATGAAACCCCTTGTATCCTCGATAATCTTGCTCTTGCCTATGCTTGACATCTCTGCGCTGTAAACCTCGTAGTCAATTCCTGCTTCTTTGACCTGGGCCTCATTGAGGCCTACGCCGCCTATCTCCGGATCGGTGAATACAGCAAATGGCACAGCATGGTAATCTGCCTTCACCATGTCATCAGGATTGAAGGCGTTGTGGAACGCCAGGGCTGCTTCATATTTTCCCATGTGGGCAAACATTGCCTTGCCGTTCACATCACCCACTGCAAAGATGTTCGGATTGTCTGTCTGGAGGAACTCATTAACAACAACAAAGCCCTTCTTGTCAAGCTTAACTCCGGCATTCTCGGCCTTTAAGCCAGCTGTATTGGCTTTCCTGCCTATGGCCACGAACAGCTCATCAGCGGAAATTGTCTGCATTTTGCCGTTCTGCTCGTACGTAACAAGCTTTTTCCTGCCTTTCTTCTTTATCTCCTTTGCGCCGGCTCCCAGAAGCACTTTTATGCCGTCCTTTGTAAGGTATTCCAGCAATGCACTGGAAATATCAGAATCAGCAGTGCCAACAAGCCTGTCAGCCATCTCAACTATCGTGACCTTTGTACCGAATGCCGCAAAGAAGGCTGCGAACTCTACAGAGATGTAGCCCCCGCCTATCATTATGAGCGCCTTAGGCTGTTTCTGGCTGTGCAATGCAGAGGTGCTGTCCAGGTAGCCTGTCTTTTCAAGGCCCGGTATTGGCGGCACAAAAGGGCTTGAGCCTGTGACAATGAATATCTTCTCTGCGCTGACAGATTTGGTTCCCACCTTGACAGTGCTGCTGTCAATGAACTCGGCAGTGCCCCTCAGCAATGTCACTCCCGGCATCGAGGCAAGGTTCTTCTCAGCCTGGGTCCTGCCTTTGCTGACAAGCTGCTCCTCATGCCTGATAGCCTGGGCGAAATTCAGCTTCAGGCCTGTGTAATTTATTCCAAAATGCCTGGCATTCTTCGCCTGCCGGGCCAGCTCGGCAGCATGGACAAGCACTTTGGTAGGGATGCAGCCCCGGTTCAGGCAGGTGCCTCCCACAAGGTCATTTTCCAGCACTGCAACTTTCTTCCCTTCTTCAACAGCCGCCGCAACCACCTGAAGCCCTGCTGTGCCTGCACCAATCACTATGAGGTCGAATTTATCCATCAGCAATGGTTTGCCTTCTCAAATTTAAAAGGTTTAGTGCCTACTCTGAAGAGGTGAACCTGGATTAAAAGGCCTATAAAAACCAGGGCCTAAAGATGGCTAAATATTTATTAAGGGCCGGTAATTGCTTCAGGCCATGATTAAGGCAATATTGCTCCTGCTGCTGATTGCACTGACAGGCTGCACTTCAGCTCTTGGACCTGTGCCTTTCGAGACTGTGGAAAAGGGCGGGCTCAGCAATGTGGATGAGCCTGGTAAGTTTGTTGTGCAAAGCCAGGAAGATTTGGAGGCACTTCCCTACCATTCCGCAGCCCTGGATGCTGTGGAGTTTTCCAAGCATACCGTGATAGCTGTGTTCCAGGGGCAGTTTCCAACAGGAGGCTATTCCGTGACTATAACCAACATCACAGAGAGCCAATCCTCGTTGGTAGTAAGTATCGAAGAGAAAACGCCAGGGCCTGACTCTGTTGTAACCCAGTCCTTTACCCAGCCATATCATATTGTGAAATTCAGGAAAATCAGCAAACCTGTCAAGTTTGAAGCAAAATCTTTATTAGGCCAGATACGCTAATCGCCTAAATGGTTGATTTTGATTTCTTTGTCAGGGAACTTAAGCATGCGACCCTGACAGTGGGGCCTTCGCTTCTTGGCCTGGCTTCAGGATTTCTTATGATTGCCTCATCCCTGGGCAACAGCTCCGGCGTTCTATTTCCGCTTGGTGTTGCTGTAGTGCTGCTCAGCATTGCCTATCTGGCAGGCTCGCTTGTTGTAAGACAGCATCATCTCCTCAAGGAGCAGGGGGTTGTCAGCGAGAAAAAGGCTTCAGTGTCCGTGGCTCATAAGCGCATATTCCACATGACTGGTGCCATTGTCTACAGCTTTATCATAGCGCTGACAATCACGGCTTCTTCCCTGCAGACCACTGATCCGACGATAAGGATAGTGCTGGCAGTGCTGCTTATCGCAATCATAGTCTTGCTGCTTTTTTCATTAATCGCGCAAATAGCCCAGAAGTAAATTATTTCTTCCTGACAAATGCATGGCCGCCGAATTCGTGCCTTAGGGCAGCGGCAACCTTGTGGCCAAAGCGCTCTTTCTGCCTTGAGCGGTATCTTGAAAACAATGCTGCAGCAGCAGTGTAGAATGGCAGCTCCTGCTCCAGGGCATCCTGTACGCTCCATTTCCCTTCGCCGCTGTCAAATACCACCGGGGAATAATTTTTCAGTTCAGGGTCATTTTTGAAAGCCCTCTCAGCCAGCTCCATAAGCCACGACCTCACAACCGAGCCGTGGTTCCAGTTGTGGGCGACGGTATACATGTTTATTTTTCCCCTGTAGGCGCCGCTCTTCAGCATCTCAAATCCCTCTGCCATGCTCTCCATCATGCCATACTCAACCGCATTATGAATCATCTTCACATAATGGCCTGAACCCAAGGGCCCCATCAATGCGTATCCCTCCCTAACTGAGAGGTCTTTGAATATCCTCTCCACATTCCTGAAAACCTCAGGATTGCCGCCGACCATGCAGCATGCCCCGCGCTCTGCCCCCTCCAGGCCGCCGCTGGTGCCGCAGTCAAGGAAATGCACGCCCTTACTGCCAAGCTCCTTTCCCCGCCTTACAGAATCCTTGTAGAATGAATTCCCACCGTCAATTACTGTGTCGCCCCTGTCAAGCAATGGGGCAAGCTGGCTAAGAACCGAATCAACTGCAGGGCCTGCTGTTATCATCAGCCACACAACCCTCGGCCTTTCCAATTTTCCCACTAACTCATCAATGGAGGCGACAGTGGTTGCGCCATACTTCTTTGCAATTCTCCTTGGTCCCGGGGACCTGTTATAAGCAATAACCCTGTGCCTGTGCCGGACAAGGTTCTTCACCATGAGCTGGCCCATCCTGCCAAGGCCTATGAATCCAAGTTTCATGCAGTAGATTTGAAATCCGCTTATTTAAAAAGTTATGGCTAAAGCTCTGAAAAGCAGAATCTTTATATATTGCTGAGAAAAAGAAATAATATGGTTGAAAGGGTGATAAAGGCTGCAAAACAAAACCTGGATTTCCTGCTTAATCTTCTGATACTGGGAGGCGTGGTTCTGATATTGCTGTCACTGTTCAACATTTATTTCACCAGGGAGATTGGCAAATGGTGGATACTTATCGTCCTCGGCCTTTTGGCATCAGGCTCAGGTTTTTACCTGAAGAAGAGTTGAATTTCCGGATTTTCTTTGGGAAATTATTTTTATGTCAGGGTTTCAGGCCAGGTTTGTGAAATACTCAAGCAAAGCCACATACCGGCATTACACCAGAAGATTCGAGTCTGTCACAGGCAAATCATTGGAAAATTTTACTGAACAGGATATCGCAATTTTTATTTCCCAGCTTACTGCTGAAGGGAAGTCGATGTATGCTATCAACACCGCGCTTACGTCCCTGAAAAAGGAATCCCGCAGGCATGGCAATGATGTAAGCATTAGCAGATTTCCAAGCCAAAAGATAATCTTTTAAAAGAAAGCCGGCTTGCCATTGCCCATGTTCGTTCATAACCTGAATCCGGAGCTTTTCGCCCTGGGCCCTTTTCATGTAAGGTGGTACGGGCTCGCATGGCTCTTCGGATTCATTTTCTCCTACTGGTTTCTGAGAAGGCTTGCAAAGAAAGGCGGGATAAAGAACCTTACCCCAGATTCCCTCGACGATTTGATGCTTTACATGCTCATAGCAGTGATTGCAGGTGCAAGGCTGGGGCATGTGCTTTTTTATAATGCACCTTACTACTTCGCAAATCCGGGCCAGATACTTGCTGTGTGGAACGGCGGGCTTGCCTTCCATGGCGGGCTTATCGGAGGAGTGCTTGCAGGCTGGCTCTTCTGCAGGAAACACAAGGTCAACGCTGCACAGTTGGCTGACGCAATTGTCATTCCGGTTGCACTCGGCCTGTTCTTCGGCAGGATTGCCAATTTTATTAACGGTGAGCTTTACGGGGTTGCTGCAAATGTGCCCTGGTGCGTTTACTTCCAGGGTGCAGAAGGCTGCAGGCATCCGAGCCAGCTTTATGAGGCAGCCAAGAATCTTTTCCTGTTTTCAGCCCTGTGGTGGATTGGTTCCCGGCCCAACCTGAAGCCAGGAACCACATTCTGGGGCTTTGTGGCAGGCTATGGCTTCCTTCGCTCGGTTATAACTGTTTTCTGGCGGGATGCAGCAGCCACCGACCCTGTTCTTTTCGGCCTTCCTGTCAGCCTTATATTGACGCTGGCAATGGCAGTTCTGGGGTTTGGCATGCTCGTCAGGATGTATCTGCTTCCCCCTGCCCAAAGGCGGTAATCCTTGTTGCAATAATCTCCCTGCTGCCCCCGTATGTCTGGATTACCCCGTTTATCCTGACTTTCTGGCCTGGCCTGAAACCTGTTCCCGGCTCCTCAAATACAACAACCTTTACCTGCTCAATGGCCTGCACTTCGAGTATTGCTGTCCTGTTGCCCTGCATCACTTTTGAAACAGTGGCCTGGAACTGCACATGCTCCTGGTCAG
>JAGVYJ010000053.1 GCA_018303315.1 Candidatus Woesearchaeota archaeon
TGAGAGTGCTTTCTGCGCTTCAGACAGGAAAATCCACGCTGTGCGAATGGCATCCCGGGCAGGCTACTCTATAGCCCTGTACATAAAGAAATACCGCTGCAGATGCGCGACTCGTGGCACAGCTCTTGGGCTTGGGACTTCGCCATTTACTGCAGAACCTTCCTTGACTGTCTGCCTGTCAACATACTGAACCACTTCTGTTCCTCTTATCCCAAAAAGCCGATTCAGTTCCCCGACTATGGGATGCATCTCATCGGAAGAATAGCCCCAGTCAAATCTGGCAACAACACCTTCCCTGAACAGGGATATAAGAAAGCCGCTGCTGGCTGTTACGCCGCCGTAAGTATTCTTCCACTCAAATGAGGCTGCCAGCCATTCCAAAGAGTCTGCCTCCTGGCTGTCCCGGAACCAGTCCTCATCAGGCATTTGGGAAGTTGTAAGCCCGTCACTGGGTTCCCAGTCAGGCTTTAAGGCTGCAGAGTTTGCGGTGAAAAATTCATACAATGCTCTGGAAGTATAACCTCCGCTCACCAGCTCATGTAGTCCCGGCCTGGCATCAGGGTGTGATGCATGCACTCCGAGAACCGCTGCAACTTGTCCTAGCATGGGGTTTACTGCTATTTATGAAAATACTCCTTTATTAGCTTATCGTTCTCTGAAACCCTGCGGCGTTAGCCGAGAAAGTCAGATTTTCTTTTCAAAAGTTGTGCGACAGCACAGACTATTGTCGTAAAGTCAGGGGCACCTACTATTCAGCATATTTGTTGTCCCTTAATAGTGGTTATAAACCGAAAGGTTTAAATAGTTGTATTCAATATATCAGATAAAGGTAAAAAAATGAAAACTGGAAAAGCTTATGCATTTTTGAATTATGAAGGAAGATGGACAGAGCTAGCTGAAGATCTCGGAGTATCTCGAGGAATGGCTAATTTTCCTGATACTTTTCGTTTGTTGGTTGATGATGATAAACTCACTACAAGGAGTATAGCTGATAGAGTTCGTGAGATGCATGGTTGTGAAAGAGGAATATTACCTGCATCAATTGCTCAACTTGCGGAAACTACAGGAGTATATGGTTCTGTTCCAAGTGGTTGTTCTCCTGAAACATTTGGAAAATTATTGGGCGAACCAGTAAAAGCATCCAGTCTTAGGTTTTTAGTAATGGCTGAAGCTCCACAGTATTGGGCATTGTTGCTGACAGAGAACGTGGAAGAGGTGCTAGTGATGTTTCTAGAGGAGCCGTTTTCTATCAAGATGGTCGTGGCAGAGCTCAAAGATTTTAGCTACTGGGTGACTTTTTTCCAAAGGGTGAGGTGGTGCCCCAGACTTTTGTTTCTAAGAAAAGAAAATCTGATTGCGTATAACATATGCCACACCCGTATTCCAGTGGGATATTCACTTCGTTAAGTCCCACGACAAAAAGTGGGGACACAGGGATTCGAACCCTGATCCACTGGTGAATCCCGCTGGAAATCATAGCCTAAGCTCATCGCTCCAGTGTCTGGAGCCAGTTGTTCTACCAGGTTATACTATGTCCCCTTAATCTTCCAGAACTAAAACATGATTTTTAAAGGTTGTGCTGGAGCTGCCTATTTTGCAGCCACAAGTTCCCTGTCTTTCAGGCTGACCTGCTGTCCCGGGAAGACAAACAGCTTTGCCGGCTGGCCAGCCATCTCTATCCTGTACAATTCAGCTCTATGGTAAGGATACTCAGGGACATCTAAAGAGATAACCGGAAAGTTTGGGTCAGGGACTTTTGTGTTCCATTCAATGTCCCCGGAAGACAGTGCGTCGATATGTGCCTGGAACATTGGCCCTGATTCCGTGAGCTGCTTCTTTCTCCGCAAATCCCACAGCCGGTAGGCCCTGGCTTCCGGATCGAATCCATTACTTCTGCTCGCAGCCTCCTTTAGCATCTGTGACCTGCCCTGGTCATGATAAAATAACTTTAGTGCGTTATAGGTATCAATCTGCATTCTTTCCGGGTGGGGGTCGTTGGGGTTTATAATTACTGCTCGGTTCCCGTCAATGTGGTAATCCTCAATTGGCGTGCTGTCCAGCCTGCCCACAACTGTCCCGGCCTCATACGGCTCCAGCCAGATATTGCTTCCTGTGCTTAAAGTGAGTATGAGCCTCTGCAATGATAGCCCGCCGTACTTGCCGCCAAGCATAAGGCACAACTGCACCTCTTCCTTATCCCCGTAATAGCCCATTTCTCCTTTGAGGGCTCTTGCTCTCTCAAGGGTTTCATCAAATCCGGGAAGCTCTCTGTACCTTGCGAGTTCTGCCGGGCTAATGTCATCATGGCTGCCCGACCGCATAAGGTTGCTTGCCGCCTGAGCCCTAAGAATGTTTGCCATGTACCTGTCTGTGGCCACTCCATCCTCGATTCCTGTCACTGTAAACAAGCCATTGCCAGCAGGCGCCAATTCCTGCCATTCCGGGCTGAAAACATTCCTTCGCGCCCTCAGCCCGTTTCCTCGCGATAATTCAATTATCTGACCGCTGTCAGTGTCCGGGTCGAGCCGGCTTATGGTTTCATACAAGGTTCTCTGCTGCTCCCTGCCTCTCAGCTGCTGCTCAATGAGTTGCCGTGCATATGCATCTTCAGGTCTGCTCTCTTTAGTTGTATAAGGCGTCCAGGGGAACTTTATGGTCATCCAGTGGATGCCGATTCCGTGCTGTGCAGCTGCGCAATGCACAGCCACAACCCTTTCCAGCGACTGGCCTTTCTGCGCTTCCCCAGGATTGTTGAAGCTTTCCTGCCCAACCCACCACTCCTTTGCCGGACCTTCCCCCATAAGCGGGAAAAGGTCAAGATTCCGCGCAAGGGCTTTCATGGTTATCTCTGAGCCTCCGCGCAGCCCGGCCTCAGCCAGGTGGAGCCCATTGGAAGTTTTCTGCTCAGCCAGGGCTGTCAGCCATTCCCTGAGCCATTTTGGATTCATGCCTTCATTGTCTCCTGTACCAAAGAACGAGTTTAGTCCTGTAGCATCAAAAACCTCTGCAATTTCTTCCGCACTGTAAACAGGGTTTCTTGTCCGGTTGAGGCCGCTGTTCACCTCCGGCAACGGGCAGAAATCGCAATCCTCGGAGCAGCCGCTCGTCGTTTGAACCGAGAAAATATACACCCCGTTATCCCTGAGTTTGTCAGGTGGCACAGGCCTGCCTATTGCCCGTGACTCTTTATGCTTTCGCTCAAGCAGGCTCAGGCTTGAAAGCCTTCTGGGCAGGACAGTAGTGTCTGTCAGCAGGTAAGGCCTGCCTGTTTCCACCATGAAAACTTCCCCTGTGCCAGGATTGGTAAGCAGATAATTAAGGCCTCTCACATGATTGTACGCACCGCCACGCAACCCTTCCAGCACATGCCTTCTGAAAGACATTCCAGGTGTCCATTCCTCAACTGCCTCTGCCATGAATTCAAGGAACGTGCTTGCCTCCCCGCTGATTGCGATGTCAGCTCCTGCAGCGAGCCCTTTCCATGGCTCGTATATAGATTGGTGCCCGCCTGATATTGTCAGGGGCCTGTCTTCCCCCATTTCTGCCAGCTGCCTGCTCTTCCGCACAAGGTCTGCATAATGAATGCTCATCCCGCTGAATCCAATCACATCAGGCCTTCTGCCGTTTACAACTATTCCTCTAGGGTCGAGATTCGGCTGCCAGGCAGTCTGGAACATCATTGCATTTGCCCCAAACCTGTGGGCTAGTGCTGTTACAACGCCAAGACCTAAAGAAGGCATGTAATAAGAGATTCCCTGATAAGGCCCCAGGTCTGTCCGCACATCAAAATTCTGTATGCCGGCAAAGGTCAGCCTGCGAGTGGTGTCATTGTCCCTAAGCCTCTGCTCCAGGTCTCTGAATTTCTGAACAGCAAAAACTCCTGCCTGTTTGAGTTCAATCTTTTCCAAGATATCACCTTAAAACTTCTGCATAGTGAAGTCCGGGTTCTTTTATAAACATTTCTGTGCGTCGATGGATAGTTCAGAATTCCAGCTTTTGCCCTGGCTTTACCTTTCCGGCAACTGTTCCTGCAGGCATTTCCAGGGCATACATCGCCCTGGTTTTCGACGACGCAAATGTGAACGGCCTGAAATTCTCCAGGATATCCACAACTTTTTTTTGCCTGTCCAGAAAGACTACATCAATTGGATAGAAGACAAACCACATGTGCAGGCTTATCATTCTCTCGTCTTTAAACGCAAGAATCAGCCCGAAATCTTTCTTCGGAAGGGAAAACATAAGCCCAAGGGACTTGGAAAAAAAATCTTTGCAAAGCCTGCTTTTGCCGACGATAACCTTTCCTGAAGAATCCTTAATCATTTGACTGCTTGGCCGCAGCAACGACGAATTCCTTGGTGCCCACAATCATGAAGTTGACCAGGTCGCTGATTTCCAAATCCTGGATGTACCTGTAGAATGTTGCCTTGCTGCAGTACTTGTGCTGGTCTACAATAAGGTACTTCAGCTCAGCCAGCTCCATCTTGTTCCCGTGCAGCAGCTCGAGGATTTTTCTCTTGATTATTCGCTGCCTGTTCCTGTTGAGCTGCCTTATCATCTCTTTCTTGAGAGGATCGCTCTGCTGCCGCTGCATTTCAGTTATCGTCTCTTTTACTATGCTCTTGACGAAATTTGTCTCGAGGTATGTGACATGCGCCTGAAGCCTTTCATAATTCAGGGCCAGTTTAGAAATATCCTTTTGCAGGCCTGCGTTCCCCCTCATGGAAAGCTTTGTGCCTATGAACTATTTAAGCTTTACGGTGGGTATAAGACAGTCTCAAGGTTATTTCAAGGTGAGACTGAGACTGTGCAGGCAGGGGAAAGAATGCAGACCGACGAAAAAAAGCTAAGGTCTCCAATGGTTACCATGATACTGAGACTTTTTCAAGACAAAAAGGAGACATTAAACAGCGTTTTATCGACTCGGCAATGACTACCTGCAAAAAAAACGGTTTTCGAAATATTTATATATAAGCTGCATATTAGCAATTTTTACGATTTCACTTACTGTTGGGGCAAAAAGGTGATGACAAATTAGTCAAGGGGGTTTGAATTCCAGATTCTTCTTGCTGTCAGTGTTCTCAGCAGTTTTAGTTCTGGCCTTGTCCGGTTTGGTTTCGGCACAGGGCGGCCCGGTGTTTACAGGTGTGGTTCCGGAGTTTCCTTTCTTATATGACGCAATGGGTTCGCCGTGGGTATCCCCGTTTCAACTGTCTTCCGCCCCCACACAACCAGTTATATTTAATTGGCGGATGACTCCTGCCTTGGGAAACAACACGCGCTGGACCTGTGCCTTCTGGAGCAACTTTTCAGGGGTATGGGAAAAGAATCTGACCGGCCAGGTAACTCTGAATTCCACGGATGGCCCGCTGTTTGATGTTGTATTTACGCAGAACACTTCGTGGATGACCGCTCCTCTCAACCAGAGCAACGTCTATGCATGGAACGTTAACTGCACAAATCAGAGCGGAGGCTCTGAAACTTACTGGATTGATGGGACACTCAATGCAACCAACGTGACCGAGAATGCAACAATTAAAGCAGCCCAGTTTAATTACGCCTTTGAAGGCCCACTGGACTTCGGGGGTATGCAATTCACATTCTCCCAGGGCCCGCCCTTGCCATTGAAGGATGACCTGTCGGACAGCCAGGAGCTGCCTGATTTCCTTAATATAAGCCGCCTGGCAATAAGAGACGGACCTGTTGTATTCATGGCCCTTGAGCTTTTCAGGAACAAGTTCCAGGTGGCCGAGGCAATGCACCAGGCAGATACCGGCCAATTTGTAGACCCCTTCCAGCTGAACGTATCCATTAATGCATCCAATACTGCGCCAGTCTGCACCAAGAATGCATCTTCTCCGGGAAAGGCATGGTGGTGGATTTACTCAGACATTGATGGCAATGCAAGCACAGGCTGCTATGTCAATGGAACGAACAGCAATACATCAGGTATGGATATTGGAATCCTGGTAAACGGCTCAAACGCGAACCATAATCCTCAGCTGTACACATGTAACTTTACCGGAGGCATCTGGTCAAATCCCGCAAACATAAATGATTCCGGCCAGGGCCAGGGAGTCCTTGAATTTGACCAGAAGGCGTGCGACACAGGCAATGTCATGGTGCTCATCAACACATTCCTGCTGACCGGGGTACCGCAGCCTCCTGAAGGCGGGGTAATGAAATTCTACGCAACGAGCCATAATTACAGTGGCGTCCA
>JAGVYJ010000051.1 GCA_018303315.1 Candidatus Woesearchaeota archaeon
TATCTGGTCAGAAGGCACTTTATCCCTTTTCATCTTGAATATAGTCACCAGGTTGAGTATCGCAATTTCCTCCTGCAGGAACCTGAGGAACAGGTGCCCCTCTGCCTTAATGTTCCTGGTGAATTCAGCGACTGACTGATAATAATTCCCTGTCAGAGAATTCTCGAGAGCCGCCTGGCTGGTTTCCCCGGACTGGCTAAGCAGCCCTTTCCTGGCAAGCCCTGACACAATGTCCTCAATGCTTTTTTCCAGCATTGCCTCAAGCTCCTCCTGGGGAAACTGCCCGACCGGAAGGAACATGTCTCTGACTTCCTCTGGATTCATGCCAGAGAACTTTGCCCTGAGCACAAGGCTCAGGTTCCAGATATCATTCCTCTTAAAGAATACGGATATGAACTCGTTCAGGTTGTCATCTGATATCCTCAGCAGCTTGCGGAACGTGCTTACAAGGTTTTTGTTAAGGGCAAGCTCGACGAGCTCCGAGCCTGAATGCCTCATGGCAAGCTCATCTATCTCCTTCTTGTACTCTGTTTGGCCCAGGAACCCGGTTATCTCAGGCACGCTCATCTTGAGCAGCCTGTCATAATCCTCTTTCCTGAGAAGCCTGCTTTTCATTACAGAGACCCTGACAAATGTGTAGGGGTTTGATGAAACGTTTAGCTGCGCCATTATCCGAACAGCCTCTTTGCAAGTTCCTGCGCCTCTTCCTGCCTTACCTGGACAAGAAGGGTTTCAAAGGAATAATCCTCCCTGACCGTGCCTTCCTTGTTCTCGGCAATCAGGCCGCCGAGCATTTTTATCTCCCCGCTTTCCACTTCCCTAAGCTGTTTCATGTCATCACGATTGCAGTACACTGTACTGACTTCCATGCTCTTTCTGGCCAGCCCAACCAGATATTTCAGCGCCTTTGCCCTGTCGCTTTTCGGCATCTTAAGTACCTGCAGCTCTGCCTCGCTGAATACCTGCTCCATCAGCTTTTTCTTCAGCTCGAACAATGACTGCTTGGCTGCCAGCTTCTGCTGGGAAATCTCCCTGCGCTCCATGTCACTTTTCTCAGTCTCCAATTCCCTCCCGGCCTTTTCTTCCAGCTCTCTTGCCTGCCCTTCAGCCTTGTCAAGGATTTCCTTTGCCTCCTTCCTGGCTCTGTCAAGTATCTCTCTTACCCTTCCCTGGTTCTCTGATTCAAGTTCCTTCTTCAGCTCTTCCAGTGACATCTGCTTATGCGCCTGCAAGATTCAATATCAGGATAGCTATGACCAGGCCGAAGATGACAAGCGTTTCCGGAATAACCGTCAAAATCAGTCCCTTGCCGAATAACTCCTCTTTCTCAGCCATGGCGCCAACCGCTGCAGTTCCTATAGCCTTTTCTGCCAAGGCAGCAGCTATAGCGCTAATTCCTATTGCACCCGCAGCAGCCAATGCCACAAGCCCTGTTCCGATATCAGCCATTTTTCATTACCTCCGTTTATTCTGTTCCAAAGGGTTTGTAAGGAGACCCCCCTCCTTGATAAAATTTGCTGTAGAACTCCACGTAGTGAAGCCTCAGTGAATGCAAGAAAGGCCCAAGAAGGCCAAGCGCAAGGTTTATTGCATGGCCTATGAAAATGATTATTGTCCCTGCTATTATCCCGCCAATGCCTGAGTGGAACATCCCAGCTGCAATCTCGTTAATCACCACAGCCAGGCTTATCGAAGCCAGGCCCAGGGCCATGATACGGGAATAGGAGAAAATATTGGTGAATATGCTTGGAAGCTCAATAATTCCGCGCACCCCCTCGCCTTTCACAAGCATTGCCACAGCTAACAGCAGCCCAGCCCACCCGGCAGCAGCCGGGATAGCTAATTTCCCTGCCATGCTTGCTCCCAATAACGCGACGGAAATCTGCAGCACTATCCAGCTTGCTTTCCCGAAAATCGCATGGCTCAGGCCGTGATGCCTGTACACGTTCCAAAACCCTATCAGCAGGCCTATGTTAAGATGTATAATCCCTGTTATCAATGTCAGTATCAGAAACTCGCTTATCTGGTGCTCCCTGCTGATAACCGGGATGAAATTTCCAAGATGGATGATTTCCTCGCCAAACACCTCGCCGAACAGGAATCCGAAAATCATGGTGGCAATTGCAGCGAACATCATTATGTTCATGAACCTGCCTAACTGGGGCTTCAGTCTCTTTAGCATAAATGCAATGAGCAGCGTAACAAAGCCATAGCCCACATCCCCGAGCATGAAGCCGAACAGCAACGGAAATGTAATGAATGTTATGGCCGTAGGGTCAAATTCCTTGTACCTGGGCAATGTATAAAGCTCCAGGAAAAACTCAAAAGGCCTTACCCCTTTGAAATTCCTGAGCTTGACAGGCACTTTGTCCTTGTGCCCTATCTTTACCTGTTCCACCAGCACCCTGTTGTCAGCAGCCTCATTCACTTCCCTGGTTATTTCATTCACCCCTGCTGTGGGCAAAAAGCCTGTGATGATAAAGGCCTGCTCAGTGGCCCCGAACCACAGCGGTGCTTCCTGCTTCTTCAGCTCAGTCTTCAGTATGTGCTCCAATGCCAGAAGCACGTTCTTGTGCAGGGCAGCTGTATTCTCAAAAAACCTATGGCTTGCCATAATCTCCTTTTCCAGCCTGCCAAGCCTGATTTCCAGATCCTTCAGGGCATCCTCAGCACTTCCGGAAGTGTCATCAACTTTCCCGGCAGCCTTGAAGCCATATGCATTCAGTATCTGGACAACATTGCCGTTACGCCTGTCGACGAAAAGAGCTATTGTATTGCCCTCTGAAGCAAATTCAAAATTTTTTGCAGCCCGCGCAAGCTCCTCCTCCAGCCCTTCGGTCTTGCTTACCGTCCCTATGTAGGCCAGCAATGCCTCTGTGTCCCTGGCAACCTCAGGCTCAACCTTTAGTTCAGAAAGCATCGTAAGCGCTTCCTTTTGTGCCAGCAATCTTTTCTTTTCTTCCTCGTGCTGCTTAAGCTTTTCGCTCTCCTGCTTCAGCCCGCCCTGGAGCTTTGAGACAAGATGCTCGACTTTTTCCAGCGAAAGCCTTGATTTCCCGTTCTTCAGTTCAGCCGGGATTTCAGGCGGGAACCCGTTGTGAAGGCTGAGATAGCTCATGACTGCCCGTGTCCTGACAAGAAGCCCGGAAATCCGTTCTGCCTCAGCCAAGGGCTCCCCTATGTCCAGGGCATCTTTCCTGTGAGTCTCGACATGAAGCACCTTCCTGCTGTACAGAAGCTCGATTACAGCCCTTGCCCTGCTCTTTGGAGCCAGGATGCTGATTTTGCTCATGTCTTCAGGCTCAAACATCATAGCCCCACTTTCACTTTGAACTTGGATATGACTGCCTGCACAGCCTTCTCCCTCCTTGATTCAGCAGTTTTCCTTAGCTTTTCAATCTCAGCTTCAGTCTCTGCCTTAATCCTTTCCTTGGATTTGCCCAGAATTTGCCTATGCTTATCCAGTTCTCTTTGCTTTAAAAGCTTTAATTCGTCTTCTTTTTTCTCTAAAAGCTTTATAGCATCCCGCTTAGCTTCACTGAGAATTTCCTGAGCTTTTTGCCTTGCGTTTTCCAGTTGGCGCCTTCCAGCCTCTTCTTGCTGTTGGACTGCCTTGACAGACTCTGTAATCATCTCTCGTCTCCTATCTCTCGTTACTCAAGGCAGAAAAAAGGGTTATTAATATAAGTTTCGCTTTGCATTAACAGTTAACTTTATTAACATTTAATCCAATAATCTGCCCAATGGAGCTTAGCCAGGCGATAAACACCCTGTTCAGCGTCAGGAAATTCTTGGATGTGCCTGTGGAATGGGATAAGATTGGAAAGATACTCGATGCAGGAAGGCATGCGCCGAGCTCAGGCAACGTCCAGAACTGGCGCTTCGTAATTGTCCGGAATCCTGAACTCAGGGAGCAGCTGGCTGTGGCAGCGCTCAAGCAGCACTGGATAGCAAATGCCCCTATAATAATTGTAATATGCGCAGAGCTTGACAAGATAACCCATTATTACGGTGAGCGCGGGGAAAAGGTGTATTCCATACAAAACACCTCCCTCGCTGTACAGAACATGATGCTTACCGCCCATGCCCTGGGCCTTGGCTCAAGCTTCGTGTCAGCATTCGACGAGAACGAGGTCATAAGGCTGCTTGGCATTCCTGGAAACGCTAGGCCCTATGTTATCATGCCCATAGGTTACAGCGACGACCAGCCCAATCCCAACCTTATCCATTATGAGCTGGAGAACATGACCTATTTCGAGGGATACTCCACGAGCAAAAGGGTTTCAAGCATGGACAACACCTCCTGGAGCTGGAGGTACGGCGACAAGGCAAGGGACGCCATTGTCAGGGCAGCAGGCAAGGCCCAGTCAAAAATTGAGAAATCAGCAGGCGAGAAAAGCTTCCAGGATTTCATTGCTAAGATAAGGAAAGCATTCTCCAGGAAATAGCTTTAAAAGCAAAATTCCCTTTCTATGTTCTAATGGCCAGAATCACAAGGGAAAAGTTCAAAACCTTCGGGGCAGTGTTCGATAATTTCACCATCCGCAACCTGTTCGAGCTGTCGAGCAGGGATTTCTTCGAGGAGGGCACATTAAGCCCTATCTCAGTCGGCAAGGAAAGCAATGTATTCTCTGCTCACAGGCAGGACCAAAGAGTTGTGGTGAAGATACACCGCCTTGAGACGTCAGACTTCAACAGGATGTATTTCTACATAAAAGGTGACCCCAGGTTCCAGGGCCTGCAGAGGCAAAGGAGGAAGATAATCTTTGCCTGGACACAGCGCGAATACAGGAATCTCCTGCTCGCGAGGGAGGCTGGCTGCAATGTGCCGATGCCCATTGCCTTCAAGGACAACATACTTGTCATGTCCCAGGTAGGGAAGGTTAGTCCGGCGCCTAAGCTCAAGGATTCGCTGCCTGAAAACAGGCAGAAGTTCTTCGACAGCATCGTGGATAACATCCGGAAGCTGCATAAGGCAGGCTACACCCACGGAGATTTGTCAGCATTCAACATTCTGAACGATAACAGCACCCCTTACCTCATAGACCTTTCTTCAATGATTCCGAAGCAGGCCCCGGCCTTCAATGACCTGCTGGAGCGCGACGTCAGGAACATATGCCTGTTCTTCAGTAAGCATGGCCTGAAGGCTGATTTCGGCA
>JAGVYJ010000054.1:0-1396 GCA_018303315.1 Candidatus Woesearchaeota archaeon
CACGAACGGCATTTCAAGGAATGAACACTTAAGTCGTTCCGCATGGCTTCCGAAGGAATGCCATGCATTGCACATGGGGTGTGGCGGACCGCCACAAAAGGAAAGTCCCAGCAGGCTCGTTAATTATACTATGCAAGATGCTATCGCACAAGCCAGAAAAATAGCAGAAAGAGATCTGAGAGCCTGCTACAGGGAGCAAGGCGTTGTTGCAGGGCTGCATCATTTTGATGACTACTGGGCAAGGGACAGCTTCTTCAGCGCTGAAGGGGCGCTCTTGCTCAAAGATAGTGCTGTGGTGAAAAAGAACCTTACCCTTTTTCTTAAGCATGCAAGGGAAGACGGGGAACTGCCGCTACGAATAGGGGTAGGGACAATCCCTTTGGTGCTAAGGATGCAGGGAATAAGGCTTCCCCTGCCAAAAAGGGCAATTTACCATCAGGACAAAGGACAAAATCCTGCCATGGACCAGAACTCCCTTCTGATAATTGCTGTGAGGCAGTATTTAGAAGCCACAGGGGACAAGTCATTCGTGAAAAGGAATTTCGACAAGCTGAAGACAGTGGTTAACTGGAATTTCAGGAACGACCGGGATGAGGATTTCCTGATTGAGGAAGGTGAATATGCAACATGGATGGACAGCATCAGGAAAAGGGGCACGAGCCTTTACACCAATGTGTGCCATTGGCAGGCATGCAGCTCTTTTGCAGAGCTCTCCAGGAAGGTTGGCAGCAGATATGAGCAAAGAAAATACAGCCATCTGAGCGACATTATATATGATAACATCAATTTTGCCTTCTGGAGGGGCAGCTACTATGCAGATTTTACGGATAGGCACCGTGAGGACTATTTCAGCGTTGACGGCAATCTGCTTGCGATAATCTGGGGGCTTGCGACAAAGAAGCAAACTGAAAGAATACTCGACTGCATACAGAGAAATGCAAAGGACAACATCCTGCCGCCTGTATGGCCGGAATATGAGGAGAGGCTGGTGTCGCCTGTGCTGAGGCTGGTAGGAATGGGCGATTATCATGTGAAGATGAGATGGCTGTTCCTGAGCTGCTGGTATGCACGTGCGCTGCTGAAAGCAGGAAGAAAAAGCAAGGCAAAGCAAGTCATTGAAGAAGTGGCTTCTTTAATAGTCAAATACGGTAAGGTCTTCGAGGTTTATACTGCTGAGCTGAAGCCGGTAAAAAGGGTTGCCTACAGTTCAGATGTCCCTTTTGCCTGGAGCGCCTCGGCTTTTGTTAAAGCTGACAAAGCCCTGAAGCATCAGTAAGGATTCAAGCTTTCGAACTTCTCATGGAATAGCTCCTCCTCTTCAGGCAGGAAGGTGCGCTGCTGGAAGTAGGCTTTTATCATGCCTTCAAACCTGTACAACTCCTTCTCCAATTCACCA
>JAGVYJ010000054.1:1401-6456 GCA_018303315.1 Candidatus Woesearchaeota archaeon
GGTCTCCTGCTTGAGAATCCTTGTCCGGAAATATTTTTCAAAGAACTTGAGCACAGGATGCCTTTCCCATTGGCTATGGTAGTCAAAATCAACAAAGCCGCTGAGGTACACGAAGGTCTCTGAGTGCTGGTAGTTCATCTTCCTTCCCTCCTGTACAAGCTCCACATCCTTGGCCTTGATTATCCTGGTATCAACATCCAGGCGCCAGCGTATGTAACTGTTGAGCTTCTTCTCAGTGCGCCACCACCACCTGAATTCCTTTTCACCTGCATAGCGGTTCTCAAGGTACAGCTTCTCCATGGTCTCATGGGTTTCCTCGCCACGGTCATCCATATATCCATTTTCGAGAAGCCAGTGGTGCATAACCTTGTAAAGAAACTGGATGTTAAACACATCCCTGTTGGTAATTGTAATGCGGGGGAAAGTAATGGTGTGCATGGCCAGGTAATTAAACAGGAAAACAACCTTATAAAGATTTCGGAATATCAAAGCCGAGGCGTATCCTGGTGAACAGGAACAGGGCCTTTCTGAGGAAATAGGACAGGGACAGGGGCCGTGTCACAATCCTGATATTGCCCTTTTTAATTGCCAATATTATGTCCCTGGGATCTTTCCGGGCATCAATGTAAGTATACGTGGTTCCCATGTCCACGAGCAGGTGCGAGTCTGAAGAGCCAAGCATCGGCTTCCTGTACCTCCTGCTTACCTTCACCGCCATTTTGTTGGGGTTTATGAATCGGGTGTAAAAGTGTGAATACTCGATGGCATCAAAGCTGGATATGTTGGACAGGAGCTTTTTGCCAAGGCAGCTCCCCATCCTGAAAAATGGGTGCGGGGCAACTACAAGGGTTTCCTCCCTGCGCAATTTGGGCAAATCGGCAAGAGTTTTTACATTGGCAATATCTTCCTCTGTAATGTTCAGGACAAGTACGTGCTTGCCGTCCAGGGTAAGCTCGGCGCCAGGTATAAGCAATATGCCTTTTTTCTCAGCATAGGCAACCATCTTCTTATCCCACCAAAGCTCATCGTGGTGCGTTATCGAGATGACGTCGAGCTTCAGAGAGGCAGCATGGTCTATTAGCTGCCTGGCTGAATAATGAAGCTTGTCCGTCTTGTCGGTGTCTGTGTGCATGTGGAGGTCAGCTTTTAGCATTACTGGGCTGAAACATGGCTGATATTTTAGGCTTTTGGTTGCAACAATTATTTAAACAGGGCAGGGAAACCTGCTGATATGCTTATAGGCATTGTGGGCAAGGCAAATGTCGGGAAAAGCACCTTCTTTAAGGCAGCCACGCTTGCAGAGGCTGAGATAGCCAATTATCCCTTTGCCACGATAAAGCCCAACAGCGCTGTTGGCTTTGTCAGGATTAAGTGCGTGGAGGAGGAATTCAAGGTCAAATGCAACCCCAGGGAAGGCTATTGCCTCGGGCATGAAAGGTTCGTGCCTGTAATGCTTCTTGACGTTGCCGGGCTGGTGCCGGATGCCCACAAGGGGAAAGGCATGGGTAACCAGTTCCTCAACGACCTTAACCAAGCAGATGCCCTCATCCATGTGATTGATGCCTCCGGCGGCACAAATGAGAAAGGGGAACCGGTACAGGCAGGCAGCTATGATCCTGCCAATGATGTCAGGTTTCTGGAAGTGGAGCTTGACATGTGGTATCTTGGCATACTGAAGAAAGGATGGGAAAAGTTCACAAAGCAGGCAGTGCTTGAGAAGAAGGAAGCGCACAAGGCAATAGCAAAGCAGCTGTCGGGGCTGGGAGCAACTGAATCAATGGTTGACATGCTGATAAAGAAGCTCGGGCTTGACGCATCCGATGCCTCCAAATGGAGCGAGCAGCAGCTTATGCAGTTTGCAGGTGAGCTCCGCAAAAAAACAAAGCCTATGCTGATAGCCGCAAACAAGGCTGACACCCGGCAGGGCGGGGAGAACATACAGCGGCTGAAGGAAATTTTTTATGAGTATACCATTATTCCATGCTCGGCAGAGTCTGAACTTGCACTGAAGGAGGCCGCAAAAAAGGGATTGATAAGATACATTCCCGGTGACAGTTCTTTTGAAATCATGGAAGAGGGGAAGATGAACGATGGGCAGCTGAGGGCTCTTTCATTCATCAGAGAAAATGTCCTGGGTAAGTTTGGAAATACAGGGGTTCAAAGCTGCATAAACAGGGCTGTTCTTGAAATCCTCGGACGTATAGCGGTATTTCCGGGAGGGGTCAGCAAGCTGGCAGACCAGTATGGCAATATCCTGCCTGACTGCTTCCTGCTGCCGCCTGGCAGCACTGCCCTTGACTTCGCTTACGCCGTGCATACTGACCTGGGCAAAAAGTTCATCCGCGCGATTAATGTAAGGACGAAAATGCCTGTGGGCAAGGAGCACAGGCTGGAGCACAGGGACATCATAGAGATAGTTGCGGACCGCTAGGCCTTCTTCTCAGGCTTGATTGACTTGAATGTCTGTACCAGGTCAATGAAGTACTTGCCTTCTTCCAGCTTGTAAATCAATGGCTCCTTCTTGAAAAGATGAACAACGTCTATTTCATATGTGCCTGGGCTCCTCACCCTTACAGACTCTATATCCAGCACAACAGGCTCCTCTGAATCTATATCCTGCCCTATTATGTCCTGGACATCCTTCTCAATCTGGCGCTTTTCGTCATCCGACAGGCTCTGGGTCAGCTTCTTTGCCTCTTTAAGCTTGTTCTCCCTGATAAAGAAGAAAAGCTTGCCGCTGCATTTTGTGCAGCCCTGCAGGATTACGTCAGAACCGTCAGGGTAGAAGGTGTTACAGTGCACGCATTGGTGGGGCATTATCTCTTCCCCCCTTTGCGGGAAGCATCTTTTGTGAAGAGCTGTATCTTGTTTGGGTTCTTTTTGATTTCCTTGACCACAGCAGCCGGCCCGATTATCGTGAGGCCCTGGCGGTTGCCTCCCAGAAGCATATTGGCCAGGTTAACCTTCAGGCGGCGCAGCATATCAAGTTCCTGGGCGTCCGGGTACAGAACTGCAAGTTCAACTCCCTTGAATCTCTCATTTATCTCAGTCATTGTTGCTTTTATCAGCTCTGTCTCCTCGTCCTTCCCGAGCTGGCCCTCAAGCAGCACTATCTTGTTTTCCTTTGCAATGTCCAGCAGTTTCTTAATGCGCTTCCCTGTCGGCAAACCTTCAATTTCCGAGTGAGGGATAAATTCAAGTGTTATCATCTATTACCCCGCATACTTGAGGAGTGACTTATAAAATTCGTCCATGTTCTTTCCGTACTTTGCCGAGATGCCTATCACCTCATACTGCGGGAACGCATCCTGAATGGATTTGAGCTTGGCTTTGCTGAGGTCGGTCTTGTTTGCTGTGATAAAGACAGGTATTTTGCGTGCCTGCAGATTGCCTACGATTGTGATGTTCACCTGGGAATATGGGTCCTTTGTGGCATCCAGCACAACTATGACAACATCCATATCGTCAAGCCATTGTATGGCCTCAATCACCCCTCTGGTTGCCTCCTTAGCGCGCTTCTTTGCCAGTTTTGCTGGCATGCCGCGCTTGACAAAATCCTCGTAATCAATCTTGGTTGCGATGCCGGGGGTGTCCACCAGGTTGAAGGTCACTGTCTTGCCCTCTGATTTTATCTCAATCTGTTCCTTGACCTGGACTTCCCTTGTCTCATGGGGCATTGCCGAAACCTTGCCGACATCCTCTCCTATCCAGTCCTGGGCAATACGGTTTGCAAGGGTGGTTTTGCCTCCGTTAGGAGGCCCGTAAAGGCCAAGCTTGATGTTCTTTTTGGAGCGGAACAGCCCCCTGAAGACCCTGTCCAAGAGCTCGGTAATCCGTTTTATCATCATTTGAAATTAATAACACATCCACTTATAAACTTTTTGGTATATGTTTTTGTATACTGATTCTGGAATCTGTTTGATTTCAGGAGGCTGTCATTGTCATATATTTAGCATATATTTAGCATATAAATACCTTCAAATACAATATAAATTGATAATACGAAATATTTATATAGTATATCTATACCAGTAGTGTCATACATTTGTATATTGCTTGGTAATTTGATGGCGATGCGACAAAAGAGCAACGTAGTGAATGTCCGCCTCCCGGAACAGCTTGTGAAGTGGCTGGATAGCCTGGTGGAGCAGGGCATCTATGCTTCCAGGTCAGAGGCTGTGAGGGATTTCTGCAGGAAATACGTCGAAAGGTGGCGAAATGAATGAAGTGCTGCTCTCCCTGAGAATTCCGGAATCCCTGGCCAGAGAGCTTGCTGCCTTGATTAAGCAGAAGCACTTCATGGATCTCAGCGATGAGGTAAGGAGCATCATCCGCGACCAGTGGATTATTTCTCAGGATCCGTTACGGGGGGAAATTCAGGAGCTGAAAAGAACGCTCACAACCAGGCTCGGCGAGAAAAAACAGCAGGAGCTCATGGCCGATGTTAACCGACTAAGGGAAGAGCTCAGGGAGTATTTCAATGACTAGACTGAATATTGAGACGATATGGCTGGCAGGCTTCATGTTTCTCGTATTACTTGGGCTATCGCTGCTGAATTCAGCGATTCCGGGCGAGCAGAGCCTGAACATGTCGTTGAACCTTGAAAACCAATCAGTCTTTGCAGCACAACCCGTGAACCTTACCCTTACTGTAAACCAGCCGGACACGACAAACTGGACAGGCAGTGCAGACTGCAACATCACCGTCGACCAGCAGGTCATTTCATTAAATGCAACGAAGAACCAGAGCAACAATGTCACTTTGCCTGTCTTGAGCGAAGGCAGGCACTGGATACAGGCAAGATGCACAGACGCATTCAGCCGGAACGGCAGCACAGGCATGCTGCAGTTCACCGTCGACACAAGCGCCCCGCATATATCAGTTATAGGGCCTGAAAATACCACAGTCATCAATTCAAGCATAGCATTCAGCTTTTCGGTTTCTGACAATGCAAGCGAGGAATCCGGCTGCCGGCTTTTCTTAGACTCGTTACAGGCTGCCAACATTACTGCGAAGAATGGGAGCATCACGAAAATCAATAAGACGCTGGCAGA
>JAGVYJ010000055.1 GCA_018303315.1 Candidatus Woesearchaeota archaeon
CTTGGCTGTGCAGCAGGAGAAGGCACAGCAGTTGGCGATGGCGCAACAGCAGCTGATGGTGCAGCACTAGCAGCAGCCGAAGGACTTGCACCAGCAGTAGGACTAGTAGTTAACTGCGCATACGGAGTTCTAGCTGAGATGGCAGCAGTAGGATTAGGCGAAGACACCGGGCTAGGTACATCAGTTGACACTCCTGAAACCCTGGACTCCAAATCATCAGGAACTGCCGTAGGCACAGGCGCCTTAGACGGCTGCCCGCCAGAGCTTTCTGCACAGGCTGACAAATAATAAGGCGCAAATAAAATACTCGCTCGCAAGAGCTGCCTACGACTCAGTAATCTGACCATACCAGAAGCATCACGAATTTCCAGTATATAAATATTTCGTTACTGAATAGTAACAATACCTCTTTTTCTAAAATCCGTCATTTGACGACCCGTCAGTAAACAGCAGGAGAACGGGCCTGAATAACAACGATAGATAAAGCGCTGCTATAACTGAAAATGCTACGCGGCCTAAGGCGAAAACTTAGGGCGTAATACCCCAAAACACGCAAAGTAACGGTCTCGCTTTTTTATTTTCTAATCGAAAGATTTAAATAGTATACCTGAGATATACTATTTATGGCAAGCCCAAGCAAACAAGAAAATGTATTAAAACTAATCTTGGAGAGCAGTCCCCTAAAAGAATGGCGTTTCAAAGAAATCGTAAAAGAAGCAAAGGTAACAAAACTAGTAGCAAACAAATGGCTAAAAAAATATGTATCTGAAGGATTGCTCAAATACAAAAAAGAAAAAGGAAAATTCCCATACTACACTGCCGGAACCAGCAATTCTGTCTATTACTCTCTAAAGAGAGTTTATGCTTTAGAAAACCTTCATAAGAGCGGTCTTATACCGAAACTTTTATCTCTTAAAACAGCCAAAACAATAATACTTTTTGGAAGCATTGCAAAAGGGGATTGGTACAAGAACTCTGATATTGACATTTTTGTTTTCGGAGATATTTCAGATTTCGACAAAAACATTTATGAACTAAAGCTGCACAAAAACATTGAGTTACACATCTTCCAAAATAAAAAAGAAATAGAAGAAGTCAAAACCGGACTTATCAAAAATATAATCAACGGATATGTCATAAAAGGACAGATACAAGATATCGCAGAAGTTGCATAAATGAAAATCACAATAGACAACCTTGACAAAACATACAAACTCTGTATGAGTACAGGAAGAATAAAAGAAAAGTCAGTAGATATTGAGCTCATCAAATCCTTAAAAATTGTTGCAGAAAAAGGTCTTGCATTCATTAATAGTAAATTGAAATATATCCCAAAAGACAGCACAGATTGGACATTCGTCTTTAGAGATAATTATGAATCACTCAGAGGACTAATTGAAGCTTACCTGTTATTTGATGGGATTGAAGCAGACAATCACCAATGCAAAAATGCGTACATTTGCTTCAAACATCCAGAACTGGAACTCGACTGGGAATTCCTAGAAACAATCAGACTAAAAAGAAATGCAATCAATTACAGAGGACAATTGATGAAACATGATGACTGGAAAGTTCTGAAGCTGAAATTTGAACTGCATATCAATGCACTAAGAAATGAAATTGAGAAAAAGTTGGCCGACAAATGACGTGACAAGGGAATAGATTAAAAACAAGTATATCTCTAACTTTTGCTTTCCATCAACTAATGCACACTAGCCCAGAAAAGCAGAGCACCAAGACTTATCCGGAAGCCTCGGGTCCTTGAAGACAACACCATCATGGAGATACTCAGAAGGATGAATTGATCTTGCCACTTTTTGTTCTATTCCAGTTATATTTATTCCAGGCTTCGTTTCTGCCAAGAACATTCTAACCGTTGCTCTATAATCTTTCCATAGTTTCAGCCTATCTAGAGGAAGATAATCACCAGTTTCTGCAACAATTGTCCCTACGTCTAAAGGCCTGGAGCCTAAATTTTCAACATCACATGTTCTTATTGGGTTGTGCAGCTCTATCGCCAGCGTATATTCTCGAGCCTGATCATCCACAAAAGACCACACGTACCGGCTTATAATGTATGAAAATAGTTTCCCATCAACACTCGCATCAGCTGAGACGTTGCGTTCAAAATGACCCCCATTAATACCCACACCCATAATCGGAACAACAACAGGAGTCCCAAGCTTGGTCTCGTACAATACCGAATAAAAAAACAAATGCGGTATCGGCTGACCATCCAAACCATTTACCGGAATCTGCACAATAGTCCTATTAATGTACTCCACCGGCTCAATAATCCTCTTCAGAGGATGCTCTGGCGTGCCCTGCAGGTAATGAGGAAAATCAGCTTCAGTAATATAAGTGAATCCCGAAGCTGACGTTGGCGAAGCAGTAACTATCTGAGCCAAAGTAGGACTTGGCTGTGCAGTAGGCGAAGGCCCAGGCGCATCTGTCGGCACACCAGCGGCAGTAGCTGACGGAACAGCACTAGCGGGATAGCAACAGCAGTCACAGCAGTTGGTGGCGTGTCTGCGTGCACTGCTGTTTCAAGGTTTGCTGCTTGGCTTGTTGGTGAGGCTTGAGCAGTGGGACTTGCGGTGGCTGTTGGCTTTGGAGAGATAGTTGTTTCTTGAGATATCTTTTCCAACGTGCTACTTTGACGGCTGCAGGCTGACAATAAGGCTGTTCCCAAGGCTGCCAGCAATGCTCTCCTTGCATAAAGATTTGGCATAGAAAGTAATGTGCATTTCCCTTATATAAATCTTTCTATTTTTGTCATTATGAAGTGGTTAAACTTTCGACTAAATCATGAAAAAGGATGGATTTACTTTCAATATAGCAAATAAAAACATAACTACTGGCCATATCGGCGCAAAGTCAGGGCTTATATTGAGGGTCACGCATTATGCCGGGAGGAACAGACTGACCGCTGCCTTTATGGTAGAATACAGCGCTCACAGAAGCGCCTTTTTTATCAGGCAAAGCATTCCCAGATTTTGCAAAAGGCATGGTTGTGGAGACTCTATCTGATTTGTAAGTATAGAGACCTTCAGTAAGTATAACTGCAATAAATTCTTCGTTCTCAATAGTTATCACCCTCACCCCTTCCTGAGTAATCACAGATATCGAGCCGTCCATTGGTGCAAATATCACTGTTTCGGGCTGTACAACGAACAAGTACCTAAAACCGGTTTTGCCCTTTACGGAAAATTCTTCTACAGAAGAGCTGACAACATCAACACTGTCAAACAGCCTAGACATCCGGACAACATCGGGCAAGGGCGTACTAGCATCACCTTGAATAAGAACTTCATCGTAAGCCGGCTTGCTGCAGGCTGTGAGCAATATAGCAGCTGAAAAAAGGGCTAGAAGCAATATCTTGTTCATAACCTGATTAAGTGGTATGTTGTATTATAAATATTTGATTGTAAGAGTTCAATCAAGAGAAGAATCGGCCTAATTCAGATAAATTGTTAATTGGTATAAGTTTTTGTGAATATTTCATCTTTCGTTAACTCTTGATTCGCAAAAGTCTGCCAGAGCCTCAAAAACAGTCAGGGGATATACTGGTGGCAACTGTATCCACGGTTCCAGATATTTAGTCATGGCAAGCCTGTATTCGTGTGTTGCCTTCCCAGTCCTCCCGTCTGCTGCAACAGGGCACTCAGGTCTGTGGCCGTCATTGCCAGGCAGTCTCTCTGCTTCAAGCAGCGCTACAATGCCATCAATGCCTGCTAAATCCTTTGCCCCTGAAATGTAAAGGCCATGAGGCTGTAAGGTTGCGAAAATGAATGCAATTTTCTCTCTATAGTTCATGCTTAAAAGCGGAACTGGAGAATATAATAAAAATCTTACTTAATATCATACTCAACATAGCTGCCCGGCAGGTTCTCGAGCTTCATCATCTGCCCGGCTGTGAGATTCTCGAAGAACCTCCGCATGGTGCGCATGGAGTTGTGGTGGCATGAAACAAGCACGTTCACTTTCTCCTTTCTCATCTTCTGCACGAGCTCATTGCAGAAGGGGATTGTCCTGTGCTCGACCATCTCAACGCTTTCCCCGTCCGGTGGAGGGATGTCATAGCTCCGGTGCCAGGTGTCGTATTGCTCCCGGCCAAACTCGGCAAGGACATCATCATGCTTCCTTCCGTTCAGGTTGCCATAGTTCCTTTCCCTTATGCGCTTGTCTGTAATGATTTTTACGCCGGGATGAAATTTCAGTATTGCATTCAGGGTTTGCTGGGCACGCAGCTGGTCAGACTGGTAGGCAACCTCAAACTTTGCATCCTTAAGCTGCTCAGAAAGTTTCTTAGCCTGCTCAAAGCCTGTGCTGTTCAATGGCGTGTTCCGCCAGCCTGAGAAAACGCCGTTTAGGTTGTCATCCGTCTGCCCATGCCTTGCAATGTACAGCTTCATGCCAGAAATTGAATAGGACAGCTATTAAAAACTTATGCCTGCTCGCCGGAAATGACAAGCACGTCATCTTCCACTTCAAGGCTTAAGCTCGAAAGGTTGTCAAGCACTATGTCAGAGCCATCTATCATGAAATCAACATCAAGGCCCTTAATCTTGACATCCTGGACCTCGAATTCGAGGAACTTGAATGGCATCACATTGTTCCTTATCGGATTGGACTTGTCGCAGAGATTGACAAAGGCGAGCAAGGTGTCCAGGCGCTCTGTGGTCTTCTTTGAGCGCTTGTGCATCCTGCCGATTATAGCGCTTTTGCACTTGTAGCTTGTCACCGCCATCATGAAAAACCGGAAAATAACATGGTATAAAAACTTTGCTATTGGCGGCTGTCGTTGCCGAAAGAGGCAATATGGGCCAGTTTGGCCACCCTGGGAAAACCGGGATTGTCATGGAGATGCAGAGCAACGGATTCAAGTGTTGCGCCAGTACTTCTTACATCGTCAACGAGCGTGACTGGGCTGCTGCCGATATCCGGCCCTTCCCAAAGCTCTGACATCCTGATATGGCCATGAAAGTTCTCAAACCTGTAGCCAAAAGGCAGCCTGCCGGAAAGCAGTGCATCAGGATTTAGCACGTATAAAGCCTGCCCATTAGGGAGCTGCTGCATAAACGGCCCGAATCCGAGCAGCCCGGCATAGGCGATGAGCACCGGGGTTTCTGAACCGCTGTAAAGGCCGGAAGCCAGAGCATTAAACCTTCTTTCAAACAAATCAGGGCCTGCACGAATCACCATGGCAACCTTATGGCCCAAAGTCACTGGCGTCTCGCTCAGTGGCAGATAATGCCCGGCAATCTGTGCTGTGTCCTTATATGCCCTGCCGGCTGAAAAATGTGCGGCAAGTTCTGCCATAAAGGGCCATTGCACCTCAGGAAAAGGGTCGAGGGCCTTTGCTGTAAGATACACTCCAAGCCCGAAAAATTCAGGCTGGTTCAGAGCAAGGATTTCCGGAGGGGTTAACATCGCGCCCCTGTAACTCAGTGCGAACTGGACAGATTCCGGCAGCGTGCTTCCCGGCTTGGTGTTTGCTGGGCCATGCAGAAGTCCAGTGAAAAAATTGTGTACCGGGGCTTTGAGCATTGCTGTGCACCTTATTTTCTGGCCAAAAAGCAAGGAAATATTATAAACCTATTGCTAAAAGAAGCCTGAAAACAAGCTGGTGAACAGCCAGACAGCCACTGCATAAATCAGCAGGCTGACAAGTATGAACGGCAATACCGTCTTAAGCCCTGAAGTTGCCCTGCCGTTTCTTATCATGCTGACTATGAATGAAGTAAAGGTGGCTGAGATTACCAGCACCACCACGGCGAATATCCGGAAATCCGTCTGGGAAATCCCGACCTGGCTGAAGACCAAAGGAACATTCGCAGTCCCCTGCAGGTTGGTCAGGTCAAGGGAGCTTGTAATTGACGATATGACATTGAGCAGCTGGCCGGAAAGGGCAAACAGCAGGGGAGCGGCAATTATGGTGGAAAAGGTTATGAAAATAGTATAAGTTGTCATGCTTGCTGCCATCTCCTTCTTCATCAGCTGAATCTCCTGTATGTCAATGGCAATCTTGGTGAGAAGGTCTCCGACTTCACCTCCTGCCTCGATTCCCTCTATCAGTATGTGTATCGCCCTGTAAAGCATAGGAGAATTATACTTCCCGGCAAGTTCAACCAGAGCGGTGTTTAGGTCGTGGCCTGCAAGCACATCCTTGGCAACGGTCTCCATTTCCTTTGCAAGTATGCCGAACTTGGGGCGGACAGCACTCCATAGTGCCTGGTCCACAGGCATGCCTGCCCGGATGTTTGCGGCTGCGAGCTGCAGGTAATCAGGCAAAGAGTTCTCGATTGCCTTGGTGCGGGTGTAAATCCTGTACTCAAGGTAGCCGAGGAATGCCAGCCAGAGCACAGCGAGGGCCAGCGGGGTGCCAAGCAGATAATTTACCGGCACTGCATATGTGAGAAAACTCGCGCTCAGGCTGCCCTCGAGCACATACTGATATGCCACCCATAGGTTGAATAATGTTACAAGCACCAGGCTTGCAATCAAAAGCTTTATGTTCACTGACCTTGGCTCAGCCTTCAGCCCTGCATTCTGGAGGTAGTAGCGAAGGAAAGTCCGATGCCTGTATGTATCTCTCTGCTTTTTCCCGCCAAACTCCAGCGCCTTCCGGATTGATTCCCTTGTGGGCGAGTCCTTGTCCTTTTGTGCCTTGTCCTCTTTTTTCTTCTGCGGCTTCTTTTCCTCTTTCTGTTTTGGCGTCTTTTTCGGCTTCATAGTTCCACGGCAGGGCGCCGTGACCTTATTATTGCTAAAAACATGTACTGGAGAAAGCCAAGCAGACCGGCAAACAAGAGCAGGACCGGCAGCCCGAATGACAGCGACAGGAACGAGCTTATGATGATGAACATAATTATGCCGATTGAAGGGAGGATGATGGCTATCAGCATGTAAAACATTGCCAATGGATTAAGGCGCCGGGAGTATTCCTCAACAGCAATCCTCTGCTCCCGGGTAATCTGGTCGATGACTCCGCTGAGCGCAACCGAGATGTCTGCCCCTGTCTTTATAGAGTTCATCACCTGCCACATGAGTTTCCTGAAGTCACCAGAAGGTGAGATATCGATTGCCTCGGTTATTGCCTCGTCTATGGGCGTGCCCAAATCTATGCGATTGACGATATCTGCAAAATATGGCCCTACTTTGGGAAAATGCCTGCTGAGGTTTCTCATGCCTTGGTAAAGGGACACGCCGGCAGAGAGCTCAATGATTATGAACCTCCCGGCGTAGACGATTTCCCTGTTTATGTCCTTTTCCCTTTGGACTATTTTTACCGTAGGCGTGTTCATTGCATAAAAGAAGACGACAAACAGCACCGCAGGGAAAAAGTATGCAAAAAATCTTAAGGACACGTTAAGCGGGGCAAGGAAGCCAAAAAGTATAAGCGTAAGCGCAGCGCTTATGTAGAAGCTGAGAAGCAGCTGCCTCTTTATGAAAGACTGTGCCGACTGCCGGATGCCGGCCTGCTTCAGCCTGTTGTCCTGTTGGTGTAATACTCGGCCATCACCCTGCCTACAGTGTCAACAGTGTTGATTTTCTGCTTCACCAGCCATTTCAGGACTTTTACCTTCTCCCGCATATCGGCATCAATCCTTGCGTTTGACAGCCCTGTGTAAAGCTTCAATACATCAATCAATGACCTGGACTTTCCCACCTTTCTCAGCTTGTCCGCAGCGGAGTCATACTGGAGGAGCACCCTTTCGGTTGCGTCAGGCTCAATCTCCGCTATCTGGAATGTCCTCCTGATTCCTGTCCTGCGGTTCCTATACTGCACGAGAATCATCGAGATTGCAGGCAGGAGGGTTTTGGGCACTGAAATGGGCGGGTTGGTAAGCCTGTTTATGGTTTCTGCTGCATTGTTGGCGTGGACCGTGGCATAGACGGAGTGGCCTGTATGTATAGCCTCAAAGAGCACCTCGGCCTCAGCCTTCCTCCTTATCTCGCCGACCAGTATCCTGTCAGGCCTCATGCGCAGGCTGTTCACAAGGAGGTCAAGCATGGAAATACCGCCCTTGCCTTCGGGGTTGGGCGTCCTTGTAACCATGGGAACCCAGTGCAGGTACTTGGGCATCTGAAGCTCATGGGTGTCTTCTATTGATATTATCCTCTGGTTCGGAGGAAAAAAGTTTGAGACAACATTCAGCATGGAGGTTTTCCCGGATGCAGTGCCTCCTGCTATTATAATTGAAAGCTCGTACTGCACCGAAAGCCAGATAAGGGCTGCTGCGTCGAGAGACAGCACATTCTGGCTGATGAAGTCTGTTATGGTCCAGGGCTTTGCGGCAAACTTCCTGAGGGTTATTGTGTTGCCAAACAGCGATACAGGGGCAAGCGTTGCATTAACCCGGTCGCCTGAAGCAAGGTTTGCATCCATGAGCGGCTCGAGTACTGTTATCTGCCTGCCGACCTTCCTTCCTATGGCGCTGGCATAATGCTTTGCCTGGTCATCATCGCGAAGCTGAAGATTGCTCTTGAGCCAGCCGTGCTTCATGTGGTAAACCCAGACAGGCTCGCCGGGGCTGTTGACAGCTATTTCCTCAAGCTGGTCGTCATTGCGCAGGATTTCCAAGTTCCCGAGGCCGAAGCTCCGCTGGATAAGGTATGTTGTGAGGAACTCCCGGGTTTTAGGCGTGGCATCAGGGAAGTATTTCTCCACAAGCAGGGCAATCACGTCCCTGAAGCTGGTCTCGAATTCCTGAATCCTGCGGGGGTTGAACGTGTCACCTATGCCCACGTTCACCTCAGCAATAAGCTCCTGCCTTATTTTCTCGAGGATTATCTCAGTGTGCTCGCTTATGGAAGGGATTGAAGTTTCATAAGTTGGGACGAACTCCCCTTTTTTCTGGTAAATCCTGACATAGACCGGGATTTTGTTGAGAAAAAAAGAATACTTGTCTATGGAGAGGCTGTCAGGCTGCGAAGTAGCTTTATCTGTCCTTTTCACCTCTTTTCTACCTTTTTTCTTTGTCACTTTTTGAACATGTCGCTCAGGGCAAGCACGTTGGACTCAAACTTCTTTTTTCTCCTGTTGAGGCTGCCGAACCTTTTCTCCAGCCGGGCCATCTGGTCCTTCACCGGTGATTTTGACATTAGTGAAACGGCCTTGGCCTCCCGGGAAAGCTTGACAAATTCATTGTGCAGCTCATTTACCTCCCTGTTTATGCTGTCCATGATGAGGTCTGCATTGACTTTCTTCCTGAACATAAGTTCGAACTTTTTCCTGATATCCTGGCTTTCTTTTGTGGATGAAGCCCGAACTCGGTCATGCTTTCCTGATATTTCGTCAAGAAACGCCTTCTGCCTTTCCTGAAGCAGGCTGTTCTTTTCACTGTATGCCCTGGCCAAAGGTTCTATATTCTTCTGATGGTCGATAATCCTTGCCTCAACCTCGTCTGCCAGCCTGCCCAGCCTTGCAATTTTGTCCTTGTCCTCATCGAGAAGCGAGCCCTTGCTGTCAACCTTGTTCCTGAACCTTTCAACCTGCGCCTTTACGGCATCCAGCTTTTTCTGCAGCAGGGCCTCTGTCTTTACCAGGGAAGCCTGCTCTGCCAGTTCCTTCTTCAGGGTTTCACGCTCAGCCCCAATCTGTCCTGCCAAGTCACTGAACTTTTCCCGGTTGGCAAGAAGCTTCTGATGCAACTGGTCCATGTCATAGCTGAATTTCTGCTGCAGACTCGACAGTTCTTTCTTTGCATTGCGCTTTTCCTGGTCGAGGTTGTGCAATGTCTTTATGTCCTTCTGTATTG
>JAGVYJ010000057.1 GCA_018303315.1 Candidatus Woesearchaeota archaeon
TCAGTTCTTTGTTCATTTTAACAACCTCCCACCATGTCTGGTAAATCCTGAAGATTGGCAGGAACTATCTGCCCTCCCTGTCCTCCTCCTGCCCGGGCCCCCTCGAAATCCAACATCAATGCTGCAATATCCGGGCTGAATTGGCCTGCCTGGTTCTCCTGAATATATTTTGTCATCATCTGCTTCGGAAAGAACAGCCCTTTCCATCTGGCAAGCTCCCTGAGGATATAATCGTCTGTGAAATCATCTCCGTGGTATTTTACAAGGTAGGCTGAAAGGCCTCGCATCGCCTGTGAATGGGCACAGCCGCACGCAGCCTGGCCGTTGGGAAAGACGAGGCTACTGGCACCGCAGCAGTATTCGCATGCTATCAGGCTTCCGACTGCTATGTATCTGGTTATCTCTTCCTCAGTTTCAAGCTGTATCCTTTTTCTGCCATATGTCGGATCTAGGGAAGCAAGAATGTCAAGGCTTTCAACAGGGTTTTCAAAGCTCACTCCGAGTTCATCTCCGTAAATGCCCGGGATGCCTCTCGGGATTACAACCGTGACTGCATCTCCAGCAGGGTACTGGTTGAAAGCCAAAATCATGGCAATAATCCCCATCAGCGCGAATGACGCCTTCCTGATTGTGGAATTTTTTATTTCAAATTCGATTTTTTCTTTTGCCAAAATTTATCACCTTGATAGTTTTACAGCCATTGTAATCCATTTCGATATATATTTAACCTGGATAACTATAGAAGAATACTTACTTGAAATTATCCATAAACCTTTAAAATTGTTCAGAACTGTTCAGAAATCTCTATTCGTGCTTTATTTCAGATATACACGATTAATTTTGCCTTCCTGCACCTTTTTTACAAGCCCTTTTTTCTCAAAGCCAGCCAGAACCATGCTGACCTTGGACTTTGACAGGTCTGTCCGGAGCACAAGGGTGCTCTGCGAAATCCCGTCCTGCCCTTTTACTGCCTTGAGTACTTTCTGTTCATCCGCATCAAGGCCTTTCAGCAAAAGCTCAAAATCATGTTCCTCTTTCTTGTTTATCGTCTGGTTCTCAATGGCTTTGGCTAGTTCCCTGCTTGTCCTGACCAGTCTGTCCTGAGTCCTGTCAACGAATCCTAAGTATATGCCGAATAGTATAGCTGCAATTATCAAGGTTGCGCCAAGTGTGGTGGGCAGTTCCAGGCTGCTGATTGCCTCATGGGGGCATGTCTCTGAGCCGTGCGCCTCGCAAATGCCGCCTGCCTCCTCAAGGCGCTGCAACTGAGCTTGTTCAGCTTGTCCTCTAAAATAGCCCAGCATCACGGCTGTCAGCAGGGCAAAAAGAATAATCCCGTAGCCAATCTTTCTGGTATCCATGGCTGCAATTATAATCAGCTTGTTTAAATATCTTTACCATATCCGAAAATCGAGCTGGCTTTATGCATGATTATTTCTCCAGTAGCTGCATCAATGCGAATGTTGATTGTCCTGAAGGCCGAGCTGATGATGGTCAGGTTCCAAACCTGCATGTCCCCGGCATTCTGAAGGATGGTTATCTTTTTTTGCATCAGGTCATTTGGGTACAGCCTGGCCCTTAGCTTAAGCGCCTTTCGCCATGCATCATCCAAGGAAATTTTTACATTTTTCATATCAATCGGCTCCAGGCTTCCGCTTTCCTTGTACACTTCTGAAATCTCATTTCTCTTAACGGATTCCCCGGCCATTTCAAAGCTGGTTATAGTGTCCTTGTTTTTGTCATAATAACTGAGCTGCCATCCCTGTTCAGGGTCCATGGTGAAAAAGCTTGTCAGGTAATCCTGGGCATGGCCCTTTCTCCACTCCTTGAAAGCTGTGCTTTGCTCAAGTTTTTCCAGGATTTCTTTCAATGCTGCACCTCCATTGCACTCTTCTGTTGCAGCTAAGTGACAAAGATTTATAAAATATTGTGCGTTCCCCAGCTTTATGAATCCTGAGAAACGCATAGTCACCCAATGGCTCAACACCCATGGTTTTTTCACTGTTTCTGATATCAATGCCGGCAGGAACAGGGTTATTGACAGCATTGCAATAAGGCGTTCCGAGAAGGGAGACATCGTCTGGCATGTAGAAGTGGCAGCCTCGATTTCCCAGGCCACTCCCACGAAACAGCAGGTGGAGGAACTGGAGAAGCGCTTCCATGAGCCTGTTGTCGAGAAAACGATGCAGAGAAAGGTTAGAGAACTGCTTGGCAAGGACTTGCCTTACCAGAATGTGCTGGTCACCACAGCCAGGGGAGTCAGGCTGAAGGAAATTGAGATTGTGAAATTCGATGAGGTTCTGGTTGACACGGTGAAGAAGCTGGACAGGCAAAATTACGGAGATCCAGTCACGAGAAGCCTGCAGCTGGTTAAGTTCCTGATGCTGAGCAATCCAAAGACCCTGGCCAAGATGCTGGTCACTGATTTCTTTACCTTAAGGAAATCCAGGAGGTTTGTCAGGGCGATTGAATCGCTGAACCCGAAGAAGGTTGTGAAGAAGCTTGCCCTTCCGAAGGAGAAAACCCTTGACCTCTTTTTCAAGAAGTAATCATGCCCTTCCCCTGCTTTCCCCATCCATTATCCCGGACGCAATGATGTGGGCAAGCCTGAGCGGTTCAGGGATATTGCCGTGCTTCACAGTCATGCTGGCTATTTTCCTGACAAACTCCTCGTCGCACCCTGCAAACTGGACATAGAGATGATTCACTTTCCTTATCGGCCCTGCTTTTTCCAGCAACCTTACCTTGCTTCCCATCCCAAGCCTTTCGAGCGACGCTTTGAGGTCTTTCCTTGGCTGCCGCCTCATAACCACGATGACAGGTATCTTCAGCTTTCTTGCAATTTCCTGTATGTCGATGATGTTAAGGCCTGCAAAAGCAAGCCCTTTGAGCAGCACAACCCTTATCTGTGGCCTGAACTTTGAGTTGGAAAGCATATTTACTATTCTCTGAGTGCTGTCCGTGCCATCAACCGTAACCTCAGTTGTGAGAATCCCGTCAAGGAAGCTGCCTCCGCGGAAAAAAGTGCCCACTACCAGTGTCTTCCTGTCCCTGAATTTGTCAAACGGTGAGTCGTCAAGCCCGACTATCCTTATCTCTTTCTTCATGCATATGCTGTAATGTTGCAGAATAATAATATTACGCATTGTTATAAAATATTTTTTAATGGTTCTATAACAATCATAGTAATACTTTTAAATAAGAGCTACCTTAATGAGCAGTATGTGCGGAATCATCGGTGTGAAAGGAAAGTCTAATTCCAGCCAGCTGGTCCTCAAGGGGCTGAAGCGGATGGAGTACAGGGGCTATGACTCCTGGGGCATTGCCATGGCAAACCGGAAATTAAAGGTGGTAAAGGAGGTTGGGAAAATAAGTGATGTCGCCATCAGGCCATTCATAATAGACGGAAGCCAGCTTGCCATAGGGCACACCAGGTGGGCCACTCACGGCCTTGTCACAAAGGAGAATGCCCACCCGCATCTGTCATGCAATGGCGAAGTTGCAATTGTACACAACGGCATAATTGAAAACTACCAGGAGCTGAAGAAGGAGCTTATTGAGAAAGGGCATAAGTTCCGCTCAGCCACAGACTCAGAAACCATAGCCCATCTCATTGAGGAAAACCTCAACAAAGGCTTTCCTGAAGCTGTAAGGCTGGCATTCTCAAGGCTGCAGGGAAGAAATGCCATGTGCGCTATATCAACTTCCTCCCACGAACTCGTCGGAGCCAGGAATGGCTCACCCCTTATCGTGGGCCTGAATGACACCGACGCCTTCATTGCCTCTGACATCCCGGCCTTCCTGGAAAACACGCGCAACATTGCTTACCTGGATGACCTTGAAATGGCTGTGTTCGACAAGTCAGTCAAGTTTTTTGATGTTATGACCGGAAAGCCTGTTCAGAAGAAAATCGAGCATATTTCCTGGAACATTGAGCAGGCAAAAAAGGGAGACTATCCTCATTACATGATTAAGGAGATCCTCGAGCAGACGCAGAGCATCGAGCGTGCTGCAAAGCAGGATAAAAGGCAGCTCCTCGGGATTGCAAAGGAAATCCGTAAGGCAAAAGGCTCTTTCTTGGTGGCCTGCGGCACATCAGGATATGCGGCCATGGAAGCACAGTATTTCTTCTCAGGAATCGCCGGAAAGCACCTGAATTCTGTTGTAGGTTCGGAATTCTCTTCTTTCAGGCATTTCCTTACCCCGAAAAGCCTGATAATCGCCATTTCCCAGAGCGGAGAAACTGCCGACACGCTGGAAGCAGTTGATGTTGCAAGAAAAATGAAAAGCAGGGTTATATCCATAGTTAATGTAATGGGCTCAAGCCTTGCAAGACAGTCAGACCATTTTTTCCTGACCAATGCAGGCCCGGAAATCTGCGTATGCTCCACAAAGGCATTCACTTCCCAGCTAAGCGTGCTTCTCCTGCTTGCCTATGCTTCTGCAGGCAAGCTTTCTGAAGGCATTTCTCTTCTTCAGGATACCGCAGACCAGGTCAAGCTGATGCTCAATGATGGCTTCCTGGCAAAGCTCCGCAAGCTCAGCGCCAGCCTGGCGCAAAAGGATGACATATATGTCATAGGCCGTGGCCTGAACTATCCCATTGCCTTGGAGGCAGCGCTCAAAATAAAGGAAGTGAGCTACATCCATGCAGAGGGCTTTGCCGCAGGTGAGCTCAAGCATGGCGTAATAGCGCTGGTGGAAAAGGGAACGCCATGCATAGCATTTGTCAGCAATGACGAGCACAGGCAGGCAACACTCAGCGGCGCAATCGAGATGAAATCACGGGGGGGATTTATCATAGGGATATCACCTGAGCAGGATGAGGCTTTTGACGCATGGATACCCGTTCCTGATGCAGGGAATGCCCAGCCTCTGGTCAATGTCATTCCGGCGCAGCTTCTTGCTTATTATCTTGCCGTTGCCAGGCACTTGGATCCTGACAAGCCAAGGAACCTCGCCAAGAGCGTTACTGTAAAATGAAAAACATAGTTGTGATTGGGGGAGGCACCGGTACATTCACCCTGCTTACAGGCCTTAAGCATTATGACAACCTCAGCCTGACGGCAATTGTAACTATGGCCGATGACGGCGGCTCCACGGGCGAGCTGCGCGACGAATATGGTACTCTTCCTGCCGGAGATGTGAGGCAATGCCTCATAGCCCTGTCCACAAGCGACCTGCTGATGAGGAAGCTCTTCCTGTACCGGTTCACTTCCGGAAGGCTCAAGGGCCATAATTTCGGCAACCTTTTGCTAACTGCCTTGGAAAAGATATCAGGAAGTTTTGACGAAGCTATCGCCCAGGCAAGTAAGGTTCTGGCTGTCAAAGGCAAGGTTATCCCAAGCACCATTCAGCAGACCAGGCTTGTAGCAGAACTTGAGAACGGCGCAATTGTGCAGGGA